>DAIPIF010000351.1:0-1726 GCA_036770925.1 Psychrobacter sp. | reverse complement strand
TTATATTTGTGACCGGTGGGGTAGTGTCCTCACTAGGAAAAGGTATTACCGCCGCTTCTTTGGCAGCGATACTCGAAGCCCGTGGTGTAAATGTCACCATGACTAAGATGGATCCCTATATCAACGTCGATCCGGGTACCATGAGCCCCTTTCAGCATGGTGAAGTGTTTGTCACTGATGACGGCGCTGAGACGGATTTAGACTTGGGCTATTATGAGCGCTTTTTGCGCCATTCAAAGATGAGCAAAAGCAACAACTTTACCAGTGGGCGCATTTATCAAAACGTGCTCAATAAAGAGCGCCGTGGCGAGTATCTTGGCGGTACGGTACAAGTGATTCCGCATATCACCGATGAGATTAAAAGTAAGATTTTAGCCAGTGGTGTGGGTTATGATATCGCCATTATTGAGATTGGCGGTACGGTTGGTGATATCGAATCGCTACCCTTTATGGAAGCGGTGCGCCAGATGCAAGTAGAGCTTGGGCGTAATCGCGCCATGCTGATGCATTTAACTTTAGTACCTTATATTGCCAGTGCCGGTGAGACTAAGACGAAGCCGACTCAGCATTCGGTCAAAGAGCTGCGCTCGATTGGTCTGCAACCAGATATTTTAATCTGTCGCTCAGAGCATCATATCTCACAGGATAATCGCCGCAAGATTGCACTATTTACGAACGTTGAAGAACGCGCCGTGATTATGTGTGAAGATGCCGAAAGTATTTATCAGATACCGCGCATTTTGTATGAGCAGGACCTTGACGACCTCATCTGTGAGCGTTTTGGTTTAGATTTGCCAGAGGCGGATTTGAGTGATTGGGATAAAGTCGTCGCCGCGCAGCTCAATCCTGAATCTACGGTGACGGTCGCTATGGTCGGCAAATATGTTGAGCTGCCTGATGCGTACAAATCCATTAATGAGGCGCTATTGCATGCCGGCATTACTCACAAAACGGCAGTTAAGATTGATTATATCGATGCTGAGCACTTAGAAGATGACGATAGCTTAATGCTACAGTTGCAGGGTGCAGATGCGGTCTTGGTACCGGGCGGTTTCGGTGAGCGCGGCACCATGGGCAAAATAAAAGCCATCACTTATGCCCGCGTAAATAATGTCCCTTATCTCGGTATTTGTCTAGGGATGCAATTAGCCGTCATTGAGTATGCGCGTAATGTGCTACATATCGATGCCAACTCTTCTGAGTTTGATCGCAAAAGTAGCGAGCCGATTATCGGTCTCATCACTGAATGGATGGATGAGCGCGGCGAGTTGCAGATTCGTACCGATGATTCTGACCTTGGCGGCACCATGCGTTTAGGCGCGCAGCAAGCGGAATTGGTTGCTGGCAGTAAATTGGCACAAATCTATGGTGCGAGCATGATTACAGAGCGTCATCGCCATCGTTATGAGATGAATAATCGCTATATCGAGCCGCTTGAGCAAGCAGGCATGAGTATCTCAGGCTACTCTGCTAAGCAGCATTTGGTCGAATCCGTTGAAATTAGTAGCCATCCTTGGTTTATTGGTGTTCAGTTCCATCCTGAATTTACCAGCTCACCGCGTGGTGGACATCCGCTGTTTAATAGCTTTGTAAAAGCCGCCAAAAATTATAATGCGGCTAAATAGTCATGCTATAACTTATGCTAGAATCATAATTTGACAGGGTATGAGATTAATAAAAAAGGGACTGGTCTTAGATCAGTCCTTTTTTATGGAGCACCTTTTAT
>DAIPIF010000350.1:0-1727 GCA_036770925.1 Psychrobacter sp. | reverse complement strand
AAAGACTGGGAACGAGGTTATAACGCTGCAATGAGCGCAGTAGAGTTGGCAGTAACCAAATAACAGACACAAAAAAGCCGCTAATCCTTTCGACTGGTAGCGGCTTACTTAACCTAATAAGTGAGGCAATTATGACAGCAATTATAGAGCAAATCAATACCGAGCAACTGGCAGCAAAGTTAAAAGAGCTGCAAGCCGAATTTAAGCATGACGACCTGATGGCTTATCTAAAAGCCAAGCCGCTAAACATAGACCTTGATGTCAATAAAGACGACATCGTTATCAGCTTTGACCTAAACCAAGACAACGCTATCACGGTCGAAATCAAAACAGATTATAACCGCGGCGAATTGGTCAACGTAGAAATCAGCTACATCGAAGTAGACAACATTGAAGATACTTACTTTATAGACGATGAAGATAGCGACCTGCTACTACAGTGCAAGCGCATTATCCATGACGCAGTGCATTACAAGCTACTCGATGAAGATAGCGAGATTGATACCGCATTTTATAACGAAGTTTACGCATAAGGGGCACATCATGGACTTACAAAAAATCAGAATCGAAAGCAAAGACCGTATGTCTAATTACACCGTGACCGTGATTATGACGTATGAGGTTTTCGAGAATAGTAGCAGCGACCCAGTTGAGTATCACGATAACCATTGTGTGCTGCATAGAGTGCAGCTAGAGCCTAGCGAGTACAGTACGTTACTGATAGACGTACCGCTCGATGACGGCGATGTGAGAGAGCATTTTGAGGGGTTACTCAGCAATCATTGTTATGGGTTTGACGTTGAAACGAGGATTACAGCATGAGCGTAAATCACGGTTTTGCAGAAGATATTGAGCACATCGGTTTAATCAAGCGAATGGCTGACGGTCGCATAGTACAGATTGGAACGACAGCGCAGCAACAAATGATGCTGCAAATGGTTTTAGCGTCATTCTCGCAAGATAAGCCGATGGCTATATTGCCTAGTGATTATGACTTGGTACTAAAGAGCGAGGTGGCGAAATGAAACTACTTATAGCAAATCTTATCTTATGGGGCAGTATCGGCGCTTATGCCCTGCCCTATGCGATTGATAGCGAGCATGACAGCAAGCAAGTGTCTGTCATTAATCACAAGTTCGACAATCTCGATAATCAGGCTGACATTGATGACGATATTATCTACGAGGCAAGCGACAAAGCTAAAGAGATTAAAGCGGCTAATGAAAGTTTGAAACGGATTAAGGGGTAGATTATGAGCCACCAATGGGCACAGTTTGACCACCACGACACGAAACGACACACGCTGACCGATGACGAGGAACGCGAGCTAATCGAGTTGTGGCAGCAATCAGAGAGCTTTGATGATGTGATTATCGAGGCTCAACAAGCGCAGGGAGTGACACAATGAAAGATAAAAAAGAAGTAAATAGGTTTGTCGAGCTGGCCGCGATTAACGTCGGTCAAAACATCGAGAAAAAAGGACGGTTTAGCTATCTGTCATGGTCTTTTGCTGTTGCTGAACTGATGCGTCTTGACCCAATGGCAAGCTGGGAGTTTCACGAGCCACAGCACTTTGGGCAGACAATGATGGTGAGTTGTACGCTGACCGCTTTTGACAAACCAGTCTATATGTGGTTGCCGGTCATTGACCATCAAAACAAAGCGATCAAAAACCCTGACGCAATGGCGGTAAATAAAGCAATGATGCGCTGTCTAGTTAAAGCAAT
>DAIPIF010000349.1:0-1739 GCA_036770925.1 Psychrobacter sp. | reverse complement strand
ACCCATTGGCAATGTTTGACAGACACGTTTGAGCTCAGGCAAGTTTTTATTGGCATATAAATGCATCAATTGCTTGGTATCACTGTCAGATAATTGTGCCAAAATTGCCAAACGCTTAAATATCGCCACATGACCCAAATCAATATGCAAAGCGGCGCTCATATTGAGTGTATTAAGCATCGTAAACAGCACATCTATCAGCTCAATATCGGCGCTGAGGGAGGCACAACCAAATATCTCAGCACCCAATTGCAATGGCGTGCGTGAACCAAACAATCCTGACGGTAGCGTGTGAATCACATCGCCTGCATAGCAATAACGCGCAATGCCCGTACCGCCCCAATGCGCATCGATACGCAAGATTTGCGGGGTAATATCAGCACGTACGCCCATCAAACGCCCAGTGAGCTGATCAATAATCTTAAAGGTTTGGCGCTTTAAATCCTCTGAGGCGTCACTCAGCAAGGATTCTGTATATTCAATCATCGGCGGACAGACCAGCTGATAGCCATGGCTGATCAGCTGCTGAGTCAATTGATGGCGCAGCACTTCTTGCTTGTGCGCCTCTTCAAACAACACATCGACGACCCCATCAGGGAGCAGCCAGCTGTTGGCAACTTCACCAGCAAAATTACTCAAATGAAAATTACTTAAATAAGGCAGAGCATTCGGGTTAGCAGAATCAGAACTGACAGACACAATAAATCCTTGTTTGGCGTAGCGCTTAGGCGCCGCATAAGCAGGTTATAGTTATCATAAAATCGCTGTTTGGGGCTTTGTATTTGACACACGCAGCACCATTGACCCAATTATCATCAGCAAATTAGGTCGCACCGAAAATATAAGTATAGGTTAGGATGATAAGACGATTACTGTTTATGTGATTATTTTTGTATATAAAGCCATATATGGGTCACGCTAAATCTATAAGATGAGCGCGATGGTTTATTGTATAGTGGCTGTTTTCTTTATAACAGTGGTTATTGGAGACACACTAGTTATTGAGCAGCTATTATCAGGCGCTAAGCAAACCACTCGCTCTGTATTTAAGTTTAGCATAGCCACAAAGTTTCGCCTAGTCACAATTGTGCCTGATTTCTATTCAATCTATTGGGCTCATGATACACTAGCGCATATTTTTCAAACGCCCCTGCCACTTTTACCTCGGAGGTTTTATGTCTATTAACAACCATCCTAATCCTGCCCTCAATCAAGCCAATGTCTTAGGCACGGCACTTGCCAGCTGCTGCTTTGACCCAATTACTGGCTTTTATCGTAATGGTTTTTGTCACACTGGCAATTATGATGTCGGTCAGCATACCGTTTGCGCCAAGATGACCAGTGAGTTTTTGAATTTCTCATTGATTCGCGGTAATGACTTAATCACGCCTTTGCCTGAGTATAATTTTGCCGGATTACAACCAGGTGATTATTGGTGTATTTGTGCCCTGCGCTGGGTTGAGGCATTAGATTTTGATATTGCCCCTCAAATTAAGCTAGAGGCTTGTCATGAGAGCTTGTTAGATTTAGTGGATATTGAGACTTTAAAAGCCTATGCGTTATAAGTTATAGCGTCAGCTTATATTATTTATCATGAGCCATTTTTTCATATTATATTTTAGTAGCATATCTAATAGCGCATAGGGGCAATATGTCTAGATTAAGGGAGTGTGTATGAGCCAAGAAGACGATCTATCCGCCAAAATAGCCACTCGTATCGCCCCTGATACTAATATAAG
>DAIPIF010000348.1:0-1743 GCA_036770925.1 Psychrobacter sp. | reverse complement strand
ATCCCACTTTGATTGGGTCATTTTTTGTTGTTATGATAGTGCGTTGCCATTAGCATCTATAAATCGGCAGTAACTTTTACACTTACAATAAGGAAATACTCATGGCTTTATCACTGAATAAAGGCGGTAACTTATCGCTAACGAAAACCGACCCAAACCTAACCAAACTGCTTATCGGTCTTGGTTGGGATGAGCGCGCCACTTCGGGCGCTGAGTTTGATCTTGATGCGAGCGTGTTCTTGCTGAGTACTGCGGGCAAAGTGCGCGGCGACCATGATTTCATCTTCTACAATCAGCTAAAGTCTGACAACGGTGCCGTTGAGCATACTGGTGACAACCGTACTGGCGAAGGTGACGGTGATGATGAAGTGGTCAAAGTAAACTTAACTCAAGTGCCTGCTGACGTCGATAAAATTGTCGTCACAGTGACTATTCATGATGCTGCTGCACGCAGTCAAAACTTCGGTCAAGTCGCCAACGCCTTTATCCGTGTCGTTAATGAAGAGACTGGTACTGAAGTCGTACGTTTTGATTTGGCAGAAGACTATTCTGTCGAAACCGCGATGGTATTTGGTGAGGTTTATCGTCATAACGGTGAGTGGAAATTCCGTGCGGTAGGCCAAGGCTATTCAGGTGGTCTACAAGCAATGTGTCAGCAGTATGGCGTCAATATCTAATACTGAATCTAGGCTGGTTTCAGCACTTTATTGGTCGTCAATATACTGCTAATGGGTGCTGATCAATGTAAAGCGCAAATAGTTGCAAAACAGTCACAATTTTCTATAGCAAAACGTTCAATAATGCTTTATGTTCCATTTAAAATTATGCATAAAAAGTGGTTAGCAATAGCCACTTTTTTGCGGTTTGTGTCTATAATAGGCCGACCTTAGCTTTACGCAACCAGACAGGATGTGTCATGAGACATTTTTATTTAGACTTTATCTTCACGGCCATTGCCTTAGCGGTAGCGGCGTGGTGGGGATATTCACATGGCGGTATGGGCGGGCTGATAGCCACGCTGTCGATTACTGCCATTTTGGCCGTCATGGAGATTTCGTTATCGTTTGATAACGCGGTGGTCAACGCCTCAGTACTTAAGGGCTGGGACGAGTTTTGGAAAAAGATCTTCTTAACCGTTGGTATTTTGATCGCGGTATTTGGTATGCGCTTGGTATTCCCAATTGTCATCGTTGCGGTTACCGCAGACCTTGGCATGATGGAAGTCATCAACTTAGCCTTGTACAACCCAGAAGAATACTCTGCCCGATTGATGGCGCACCATGCAGAAATCTCAGCCTTTGGTGGTATCTTCTTACTATTAGTATTCTTAAACTTCGTGTTCGATGACAAAGACGTGCACTGGTTCAACTGGCTTGAAAGCCGCCTTGCGAAGCTGGGCAAAGTTGATGCCATGAGCGTATTTGTTGCACTCATTATCTTAATGATTGCCGTATCGTGGGCCAACGCTGATCAGTCAGCGGCTGTTCTGATTGCGGGTGTCTGGGGTATTTTGGTGTACCTTGGTGTACAGGTTGTATCTGGTATGCTTGAGGGCGACCTTGAGGAAGGGCTAGAAGAAGACGGATCGGGTGCAGCAGCAACCAGTGCCATTATGAAAGGTGGTATTATCGGTTTCTTATACCTTGAAGTACTTGATGCCTCATTCAGTTTTGACGGTGTGATTGGTGCTTTTGCCATTACCAACGACGTGATTGTCATTATGTTAGGTCTAGCGATTGGTGC
>DAIPIF010000347.1:0-1752 GCA_036770925.1 Psychrobacter sp. | reverse complement strand
GCTCCTTGCCGTCGACCGAAATGGTGTCTTTTACATTAAAAATATCACTCATGGGTGGCTTCCTTATCTATTGTTATATGGATTTATGGTTTTGTTATTGCTTAAAACCGTTATAAAATTTTATGATAGGTGGCTGGTTAGACTAAAAACAACTGAAATAAAAAAAGGTTAAATAAGCAGTTTAATGAACTCAACCACTTTTAATTGAATAGTATAAGTTTGGAATATAGCGGCTATTTATTTTTAATAGCACTTTCTTACTACTGCGCTATATACCTGCTTTATATCTTTTATATCTGTACCGATGTTCAATAAGTTCTGGTAGAACCATAAGCATATCCCTGCTTATGAACATTAGCACCTACTACCATAACAAATTACCCTACACTTGTTAACACTAACTGGTTAACAAATCGTGGCACAATCGTAACCGAAACATATATTTAGAGGTGTATGAAGCAACTACGCCTGCCGACGGCGGCCACTCCTAAAAACATAACTGTCGTCATAAAACTCAGGATTGGCATTGGCTGCCCAAAAGTGCGGCACGCCCAATATAGGTAATGGCGCAAGTTTGCGCGGTGTCACCTCATCCTGTGACAATAGCTCATCCATGTGCGCGGCCACTCTATCATCTAAATATATCATGCGCTCAGACAATGATAAGGCAAAGAAATCTTGCGAGACGTTGATAACGATACTATGCGCGCACAAAGGCTTGCGCGGTTGCAGCAGTTGCTCGAGCAATGCATGACCAAAAATATAGACCGCAGCCTGAGACTGCTTACTAACTTGTGTTGGATTGTCCCACTTATCACGCGGCACAACCAAGCTTGCCTGCCAATCAAAATCAATTAACGCCTCACCAATGCTAGGATCTGCGGTCACTAATATCGCACCGTTTTCGTCAAATACCGTAATAGTGTCGCGTACTCTGCCACGCGTCTCTCCTACGCCCTGTCTTGCAATCTCGAGCATATGATAGTAATTGAGCAAGGCTTTGGTCTTGGGAAAGGTCAGCCAGATGCTACCGTTAAATAAGTCGTGCAAGTTATCACGCGTCGGAATGTTGCCAGTCGTAGCGATAAAACCCTCATAAGCCTCACCTTCTGGCAACGCATTTTGCGAGACAAAGGTAAGCGTATGCGCTCGATTATCATGTGCAGGTTTGGTACTCGGCAATGTGTCTTGCAGAGCTGCGCCTTGCTGCTTTAACGCGGTATTTAAAGTATCAGCAATGATGTCAGCTTGTTTGTGGTCATTCGCTGAAGTGTCTACTCGCTGATTCAAAGCACTCAGTTGCTTTATAATTTCACTCAAATAGTTTAGCTGACTTAAATGACATAACCACGGTGCTTGCCAGTCAATGTCAGCAAAGCTTGTATCTAAAGCACCTGTTATAGAAGTGGGCATAGTGGGCGTGGCTGAATGTAACGGTTGGCTGTCTTTGAATACGGAAATAGACGTCATATAAAGGCTCTCTATTGTGCGGATAGTGATGAGTATGAAAGATAGCATCATGGTATCATAGGCCGCTTTTTTACTGCTTATAAGCGGCAGTGTGCGCTGATATAGTTGATACACTTTAAAAATGACATAGCGCTACTGGTATAAATTTTACTTGCGTGCTGCGTCCCCAGAGGCTGCGCAAAACTCATCCCAGTAGCACGTTTAGACTTATAACAATTTTATTTTAAATTAGACCTCTTGCAAAAGTAGCAGAGGATTTTACAATAACTAATACATTCACAA
>DAIPIF010000346.1:0-1753 GCA_036770925.1 Psychrobacter sp. | reverse complement strand
TTATCGGCAGCTGCCATTCTAGGAATCGCTAGTATCGCGGTGAGCCAAGCTGAAGGTACCGCAGACACCCCTGTAACGACCTCTGAGGTAGTAGAAACTCAGGCAGTGGCAGAAGCTGCACCAGCAGAGACAGATACCGCACCTGCTGCGCCGGACGCTGTACCCGCAGCGACCGAAGAAGCCGCACCTGCTGCAGAAGCTGTAGCCGTACAAGCTGCTCCTGCTGATGAAGAGCCTATTCCAACTGATACCCCACAAGTACAAAAACTGATTGCGCTATATCCTAATTTAATCGCGCGTATTCAGCCAGTTGCTCGTATCTGTTTTGAGGGTGAGACTTGTGATGTCACCGCTCGCTCATCAGGTGCTTCTGCTGACGGCGGTCCTCGTGATGGCGTGACTGTCTATGGCGCGGTGTGCCAAACTTGCCATACTGGTGGTCTGCTTGGTTCACCAGTCTTAGGTGATGCCGGCGCTTGGGGTCCTCGTATTGCACAAGGTAAAGACACCTTATATACCCATGCTATCAATGGATTTAATGCGATGCCTGCTAAAGGTGGCGCAGATATTCCTGATGAAGAAGTACAAAACGCGGTAGATTATATGATTAGTCAAGCCAGTTAATTAAGGGCTCAGCCGTCAGTTATTATTTTTATAGTGACATTCTGATACTCTCAAGCGCCTATTTTATGCAATAAGATAGGCGCTTTTTTGTGGCTGCTGATTTCGTGATTGACGTTTTTAGGTCTGATGATTGATATTATTAATATCCACCTTATCCTCCCGCGTGGTTGAAATCCGCCTGAGTCAGCCTCATTTCATAGCGTTAGAGTAGATATGACAGACATTCATCCCAGCTTTGCTATGAGCAGCATAAGCTGATGTCATAAATATAAAATTATCGTTATTACTATAAATTATCACTATTAAGTTATTACTATCACTATAAAGAGGTTCTCATGTCTGACGTACCCGCACTGGCGGTCAAAGGCTTATCCAAAACGTATGATAATGGCTTTACCGCATTAAAGGAGGTGACGTTAACCGTGCCGCAAGGAGGATTTTTTGCCTTATTAGGTCCAAACGGTGCGGGTAAATCAACGATGATTGGTATTATCAGCTCGTTGTTTAAACCCACCACAGGTAGCGTGCATATTTTTGGTACGAATCTTTTAGAAAATCCCTCGATTGCTAAGCAGTACTTAGGCGTGGTGCCGCAAGAGTTTAATTTCAATCAGTTTGAAAAGGTTGAAGATATCTTAATTACTCAAGCCGGCTATTTTGGTATTTCTGCCAAAGAATCAAAGCCGCGTGCGGAGCGTTTGCTCAAGGCATTGGGATTGTGGGATAAGCGCAATAATATGTCGCGTGAGCTATCGGGCGGTATGAAACGCCGTTTAATGATTGCCCGTGCCTTGATTCATAAGCCCAAATTATTGATTTTAGATGAGCCGACAGCGGGGGTCGATATCGAGCTGCGGCGCTCGATGTGGGAGTTTATGCAGCAAATTAACGTTGAAGAAAACACCACGATTATCCTGACCACGCACTATCTAGAAGAAGCGGAGCAGCTGTGTAAACGCATTGCAATTTTGGATCATGGTGAGATTCGTATCAATACTGAGATGAAAGATTTATTGGCGCAATTATCGGTTGAGACCTTTGTCTTTGATGTCAGTGAACCGCTGTTGCAGCCTATACAGTTAACGGGCGTCACCGAAGTGCTGCAGCCTGATGCGTTGACACTGGAGGT
>DAIPIF010000345.1:0-1765 GCA_036770925.1 Psychrobacter sp. | reverse complement strand
GCGTACCCGCAGCATTGATAATCAAGCGCCCTTTGGGGACATCTGCGGTGTCAATTTGCCCGTTAAAACGCGCATCAAATACCGACAGCTCACCGTTGATAATATCCAAGCTAGCATCACCGCTGCCCGTCACTCCGATAGCACGGCTGTCTTGGGTTGCATCAAGGGCGGCTTGTAGATTGGTATTGGTAAAGCTAATAATATGCCGCTGACCTTTTTGGCGGTTTTTGGTGATATTCAGCAGACGCCCACGCGCACTGAGGTTACCCGTTAGGCGCTCAAGCGGTAAGGCACTATTATACTGTTTGGGTAATAAACCGGTGGTACGGGCATCGATTTGCCATATTAAAGGACGCTTTTTATTTGCCAGTTGAATTTGCCCACTACCAAATAAGTCGCCAACCACGCCTTTATAATTCAAGCGATTGATATCGATGACATCACCCGCTTTACGAATACGGACGTCATAATCGCCTTTGGGCGCGACATTAAGCTCATTAATCAGCGCGTTGGCATCGACAGAGAGCCGCGAGCCGCGGACGATAATGTCGGCTTGCCCCTGTGGACTATCGACATTACCGATATCCGGCAAATCTTTACGCCGCAGATTTTGCCATTTGGCATCAATATACCAAGGCGCGGCTTGGTTGGATTTGGGCGATACTTTACCGCGTCTGATACTGGCATTAAGGTGTTCGCCATCACGTTGGCGCAGGTCGGCATCAAGCTGTAAAAGACCGGTTGGGTTCTTTTGTTGATAACGCACGGATAAGCGCCCGTTAAGCTTTGCTGGCGCATATACTTTATATTCTGCAAAGTCTTTGGGGATAGCACGGCGGATATCAAAGTTGCTGCCTGTGGCGCGTACGGTCGCCTTAAAGTCGTTTTCCCAGTCCAAAATCCCTTGCAGCAGTAAGCGCCCAGAGGGTACATTGGCATCAAGACGGTCGATACGCAGTTGATTATTGGCAATAACCGCGCGCCCTTTATAGCGCCCTGAGGGAATATCTTTGGCGCTCAAGTCGGTATTGATACGCAGACGGATGTCAGAGATAACCCCTGTGGCTGTCGCCATGCCGTCTTTGAGATGAATATTTTGCTCATCGGCATAAGGAATCAGCACATCATCCCATTCAAGTTTGGCTTGAAACGGCGCGCCGTCATCAAGCCCTTGCACCAAAAAGCTACCGCGCACAGCGCTTTCATTATAACGACTACGTACTTTACCAACCGTACGCTTCAGAGTGCCTGTTGCCGTGATATCAAGAGGATCGATATAGGCTTTTTCAAGCGCACTGACTTCTGCAATCGCGCTTAAATCTAGCGGATAGTCGCCTTGCAAATCAATGCTGCCTTTGAGCGCATTGATTTTGACAATGTCGGCATAACGTAAATCACCACGAGCGACTTTAACCGTGCTGCCGACCCACGTTAAATCCCGCGCCACGATGTCATGCACCCTAATCGGCTCTTTGGTGACTTGCTGATAAACAATGGTTTTTATTTTTGCCTGATCAAAACGCAGATTTACTGGCAATTCGATGGTTTTATAATCAAAAGGCTCACCAGTGGGCGCTTTTTTATTAATAATCTCGATACGCTGAATGTCCGCATCACGTAAATGCACTTCTTTTGCAAATACTGCGCGCCAGCCTATTTTGACATAAGCTTTATCGATGATAATCTCAATATCGTCAGTCGCCTCGATATCAATATCGGTCACCCAAATACCGTCACGCAAATTACCACTACCGTATTTCAGCTC
>DAIPIF010000344.1:0-1777 GCA_036770925.1 Psychrobacter sp. | reverse complement strand
CGACCAGCATATATAAGAACTGCGGGCTCTCATAAACCGTCTTACTCACGCGGTCTTGTACTAAGTATTTGCCCGCCATTTGCTCCACAGCGGCATACGCCAAATTCATATCACGCCAATGGTCAATATACTCATTCAGCGCATCAAACTCCTCCGCGCTGTAATCGGCGAGGATATGCTCATCATATTTACCCGCCTCAGTCAGCTTCGTGACATGGTCAAGCAGGTGCGGCGGGGTAAATCGGTTATAAGCGATTTTACGCAAATGAAAAATAGCCAAACGCGCCGCTAAATACTGATAATCTGGGGTGGTCTCTGAAATCAAATCAGCCGCTGACTTAATAATAGTCTCATGAATATCACGAGTTTTGATGCCCTCATAAAACTGAATGTGCGACTTAAGCTCAACCTGTGACACTGACACATTATCCAAATCGTGAGCGGCCCACTCGATGACTTTATGGATTTTCTCCAGATTAATAGGCTCTAATCGTCCATCCCGTTTGGTCACTTGAATCTTGTCGATATGTGTCATATTGTCCTCATAAATTTAGGGCTAAAAATTGCATGATATGGGTTAGATATCGCAAATATTGTCATAACGCTATAATGAGTGGCTGATTTCGCCACTTTTTTTAGGCAAAAATTTGCCCGTGCTCGTAGTGATAATAAAATCACTGAACACTATATATAGCGTGTGTAAGAGTAAGTAGGCACAATATAGCGGGAAAATTCTGAAAATGCTATATTGATTTTAGAGTGAAACTGTGTTGCTGATAGGCGCTTATCAGGGTGTTTTTGTGCAAAGTGCGATGTGGTAAGGCTTAGCTGCCATTTGTCAAAAAATAAAATAAAGTATAAAAAAAACCTTGCATTTTTGCTTTTACGAACTTGCGATATAAATCTTAAGGCATGCCTAGCAGAGATAAAATACGGGTGAAGATTGTAGCGCAGAACCCAAAAAATCGCCACCCATAAGCGTGACGATTGCGCTATAAACAGCCTATATTTTACTTGACATTCAGGCAGGTTAAGCATTTAACCACGTCATTGCGGCCGACGGTTTATAGCGGCTCAATAGGCGTTAAAATATTGCTTAAACCACCATGCGTACCGTTTTGGCAGCATCTAGCGCCGCATACAGCTCATTGACTTGCTCGGCGGCAGTTAGATGCAGATTGACCCGCACCGAATGAAAGCGCCCCGTTTTTGAGGGTTTAACCTGCATAGATGCGAAATCAAAGGTGGGAAACTGACTGCCAAGAATGAGCTTTAATTCATTTAATAGGCTCTCATGCTCCCCTTCATGACCGATGATACTCATCGGGTAGTCCATCGGGAACTTCCACAGCTCAGGGTTTTGGATATCCGTTTTTTTACCTTTTAAGATGCCATCGTTGGCGATTAACTCGGTAACTTTGACCGCTTTTTTAGGTGCTTGAGCAGGGTTGCTGTGGTTTTGGCTGTTGTCTTTTGGGTCATCACTCATGATGCAATCCTTATTTTTTATGAAAATGTTGAGGGTCATTAAACCGTAAAAGCCGAGATTTGCCTCAGCTTTTATTCATTAATGGTGGTCATGAGGGCATTATTCAAGGGATAGGGTGCCTGCCACACCGCTGTTCAACGGTGATGCGAGCTTAGTGCGAGACTTATTTTTTATAGCCACAAATCGCCACATAATCACCGCGATCATAGCCTTCGATGACTTCTTGTACGGTATCATTGGCATACATAGGATGGGTCAATAAAGTCTGCGCATATTCAAAATCGACGA
>DAIPIF010000343.1:0-1778 GCA_036770925.1 Psychrobacter sp. | reverse complement strand
TTATTAAAAATAATAATAACGATGATAAGGATTTTTATGCAAGAATTTCAATATAAAGTATTCAACGAATTGTTTGATTTGAGCGGTAAAACGGCCATTGTGACGGGCGGTGCGAATGGTATCGGTAAGGCGACAGCTTTGCGTTTGGCACAAGCGGGGGCAAATATCGTCATTGCAGACTTAAAATTAGAGGATGCTAAGGCGGCCGTTAAAGATATCGAAGAATATGGCGTCAGAGGATTTGCTATTGAGTGTAATATTTTAAAAGACGATGATTTGGTAAATATGGTAGAAAAAGTAGTCGCTGAATTTGGTAGCATCAATATTTTGATTAACAACGCGGGCGGCGGCGGCGGTGGCCATGAAAACCCGTCTAAAATTTCTGTCGATGATATTCGTCGTGATTTTGAATTGAATGTCTTTAGCGGCTGGCGCTTATCGCAACTTTGCGTACCCCATATGAAAAAATCTGGCTATGGCTCAATTGTGTTTACTACATCGATGTCTAGTATCAATAAAAGTCCAAATATGAGTGGTTATGCTGGTTCAAAAGCTGCTGTTAATCATATGGTGGCCAATTTAGCGCACGATTTTGGTCCTGAAGTGCGTGTTAATGCCGTCGGACCTGGAGCCACGCGTACTGCGGCGTTAGAGAGTGTACTCACGCCTGAGATTGAGGAGAGAATGCTATCACATACACCTATTCAGCGCTTGGGTGAAGCCGATGATATCGCTGGAGCGATGCTGTATTTTGCCTCTCCAGTATCAACGTGGGTAAGTGGTCAGACCATATTTGTCAATGGTGGCGGGGTGCAAACGTTAGATTAGGATTAGATATTAGCCAGTGTAGAGAACTCGTCATATAAAAAAGCGTCACCCAACATTGAGTTGGGTGACGCTTTTTTATGAATATAGTTTTTAACTGACAGATTAAAACTCGATGGCGGCGAAATTTTAATGCAAATAAGCCATTGTTAGAAACGCTATTTCCTAAGCGAAAAAGCGACTGTTTTATTGCCTATCCAATTAACCCAGCTCACAGGAAAGAAGCGCAGCTGTAATCTAATCAAGTTTGCCATCACGCCTGGGACGACCAAGAACTGCCGCTTTTCTACACCTTTGAGCATGGATTTAACGGCATCGTCAATTTTTAACTCGCCTGCCAGTTTTTTCATACCGACACCCGCTTGCGCCATGATGCCGACTTCTGCTTGGGTCAGCGGTGTATCTATCGGTGGCGGCGCAAAGACAGTGATATCAATACCATCAGGCTTCCATTCAAAACCGATAGATTGCATCATGCCCCAAATAGCAAATTTTGAGGCGCTATAAGAGCTGTAGCCATAACTGCCGGTAAATGACGCCATCGAAGCGGCTACCATGACCTGATCGCCGCGTGATAAAAACGGGCGCACGGCAGCCAAGACGTTACGAGTGCCGAATAGATTGATAGTCAATACGCGCTCAAACTGTTCTTGGCTCATCTCATCAAACGTCCAAGGTCCTGTAATCCCGACAAAATGCATCAAGATATCAGGTGACAGCTTGCTTGCAGCCTCAGCGATTTTCTTGGTTGTGGTATCGGCATCGGTGACGTCCAATTCATAGCTGATAATCGACGCTTTGTTTTTGTTCAAACTTTGCAGCGTGGCAACGGCATTATCGAGCGCTTGTTTATCAAACAAGACCAAATTGGCATCTTGCCCAGTCAGCTGCTTAGCTGTTTCAAGTCCGATACCAGAGGCCGCCCCAGTGATATAGATAGTTTTACCCGTAAA
>DAIPIF010000342.1:0-1795 GCA_036770925.1 Psychrobacter sp. | reverse complement strand
TGCCAATAAAAACTTGCCTGAGCTCAAACGTGTCTGTCAAACATTGCCAATGGGTAGCGACTTTTATGCGCTTGCGCGTTTTGGTCATGATATGACATTGCTATTGGATAAATTGTCTGAGACTGCTGAGCAAGATACGCAGATTGCGGCGGCGATTGATGAATTGCAGCGTCTCAAAACCCATCTGCAGCAGCACTGGCAATGCGAGGTCAGTATCGATATCACTGAATTGTCAGGCTATCATTATCACACCGGTATCGTGTTTAATGGCTACATTAATAGTGAAACTCAGCCGCTCGTCCGTGGTGGGCGTTTTGATGGTATGCAAAAAAATGGCAACCAAGAAATCCGTGAGGCGACTGGTTTTAGTATGGATGTCAGTCGTTTATTGGCACACGTTGAGCATGATGCGCCTGCTATTGTGGTGGTTGATTTTGCAGCTATGCAGCAAGCTGGTGCTGAGCAATTACAAGCATTACAACAGCAAGTGAGCCAATTACGTCAGCAAGATTATCGGGTGACCCTGCCGCTCGCTGCTGCTGATTGTCCGCTTGGCGTCACTCATAAGCTGACGCTGTTAGAGCAGCAGTGGCAGTTAGTGACGCTATAAATGAGCCTTTTTATTTTAATATCATGGTTTTCATATAATTATCTTAATATAACCGTTTTAATTTTAAAGTTTAAGATTATCAATTTTATCGAGCACGCTTTAACACATCATTATAAGGATTCATCATGGGTAAGAATGTCGTAGTTTTAGGTAGCCAATGGGGCGACGAAGGCAAAGGTAAAATCGTTGACTTGCTGACTGAAAAAGCCTCAGCAGTTGCTCGCTTTCAGGGCGGTCATAATGCGGGTCATACCTTGGTTGTCGATGGCAAAACCACGGTTTTGCATCTGATTCCATCAGGAATACTACGTGAAGGCGTGACCTGCTTTATCGGTAATGGTGTGGTGCTCGCCCCTGACGCGCTACTCAAAGAGATGAAGGAGCTTGAGAGTAATGGCGTACCGGTACGTGAGCGTCTGCGTATTTCACCCAATTGCCCACTGATTATGCCTTACCATGTGGCGCTTGACCAAGCTCGTGAAGCGAAGCGCGGCACAGGTAAAATCGGTACGACAGGTCGTGGTATCGGTCCTGCTTATGAGGATAAAGTGGCGCGCCGTGCTATTAAACTGGCTGATTTATTCCGCGAAGACTTAGAAGAGAAACTGCATAATTTAATCGAATATCATAACTTCCAGTTGACTCAGTATTATAAAGTTGATGCCATTGATTTTGATGAAACCCTAAAGCTTTGTAAAGAGTGGAAGGAAGAAATTAAAGGCATGGTGGTGGATGTGACCGAAGAGCTCAACCAATTGCGTTTGGCGGGCAAGAACTTGATGTTCGAAGGCGCACAAGGTACGCTACTTGATATCGACCATGGTACTTATCCGTTTGTGACCAGCTCAAGTGTAACCGCAGGCGGCGTATCAACCGGTACCGGTATCGGTCCGTTATATTTAGATTACGTGTTGGGTATCACTAAAGCCTATACCACGCGTGTGGGTAGCGGTCCATTCCCAACTGAATTGTTCGATGACGTGGGCGCACATTTAGCGCGCGTTGGTCATGAATTTGGCGCCACCACTGGGCGCGCGCGTCGTTGTGGTTGGTTTGACGCTGAAGCGCTGCGCCGTGCTGTGGTACTGAACTCGCTATCAGGTATTTGCTTGACTAAGCTTGACGTACTGGACGGTCTAGAAGAATTGCTCATCGGTGTGGGTTATAATTTACCTGAAACTGAAT
>DAIPIF010000341.1:0-1830 GCA_036770925.1 Psychrobacter sp. | reverse complement strand
ACGTACAAACCAATCAGTTATACGAGCTATGGCAACAGCTGTCTGAGCTACATCTAGCGCGACCTAATATCAATACCTTAACCGATATGATTGTCTGCCCAGGTTGGGATTACTGCTCACTGGCCAATGCCACCACGCATAATATCGCTGAGCAAATCGAGAAGCAGTTTAGCGATCTGGATTATCTCTACGATCTTGGCGATATTCGCTTAAACATGTCCGGCTGTATCAACGCTTGCGCGCACCATCATACGGGTGATATCGGAATCCTCGGTGTCGATAAAAAAGGTGAAAACTGGTATCAAATTAGCCTTGGCGGCAACTCGAGTAACGATGCCAAACTTGGCAAAATACTTGGCCGCTCCGTACCTACTGAAGCGGTAGCTGACACCATTCAAAAGATCGTTGATGTCTATGTCGATTTGCGTGCCACCACTGATAATGACGTTGAAAGCTTTGGCGAATTGGTTGAGCGCGTTGGTATTGATCCCTTTAAGGAGAAGGTCTATGGCTAATCACCATATTTTGGATAGTCAGGGCGTCGATATTAGCCATAACGATAGCTGGCATGCATTAACCACTGATACCCTGCCAGATGGTATTGCCTCGATAGACCTCACGCTACTTGAGCTGCTGCAAAGACAAGAAAAACCTGATGTCCTAGTACCACTGGCTGACCTATTAGATGGTTCAGGGGCACTGGCAACTGGCTTAGTCAAAGAGGTGTATGAGCTGATCGTCCAGCATAGTAGCCGTATTGGATTATGGGTGACCGCTGACACTGATACGAATGCCTTGGCAGCGCTCAGTGAGCTGCTATTAAAGCAGGATCTCATCGTCATTCATGTGCCCAAATTCGCTGATGGACGCAATTTTAGCTTTGCACAAACCTTGCGCCAAATTGGTTATCAGGGTGAGATTCGTGTCGCTGGCGCGTTCGGCCGTGATCAAATTGCCTATCTATTACGCGTGGGCGTCGACAGCTTTGTGCTCAATGAACATGACTTACAGTCGGACTTTAATATCTCACAAGCGTTTACCGCCCTTGCCAGTAGCTACGATGGTCGCAACGCCGCCGCACTACCAATGTTTGCAGGTGCTTAATGTAGCATCAATCATAAAACTTATTATTAATCGTTTTTATATTCACAACAATTGAGGAATTTACCATGAGCCAGTTACACCCAAATCTAGATATCGACCAAGCCAACCAAGACTTACAAGGGAAATCACCAGAAGAAATCGTCGCATGGGCGCTTAGCCAAGCAAAAAACCCAATTATCACCACCAATTTCCGCCCATACGAATCAGCGATTTTACATTTGGTCGCCAAGCAACGTCCTGATATCACGGTATTGTGGGTAGATTCTGGCTACAACACCGATGCGACCTATCAGTTTGCCAATAAAGTCATCCGTGACTTAAACTTAAACGTCATCACCTATATCCCTAAGCAAACGGCAGCCTATCGTGATGCCACCATGAACGGCATCCCAGGCATTGATAATCCGCAGCATGACGAATTCACTGACCAAGTAAAACTTGAGCCATTCCGCCGTGCGCTAGATGAGCTAAAACCTGATGTCTGGTTTAACGCCATTCGTAAAGATCAAACCGAATTCCGCCAAGGTCTTGATGTGCTTAGCCTATCAAAAGATGGCGTGCTAAAAGTAGCGCCGTTATTTGAAAAAACTGACGCTGATTTAGACGTGTATCTTGAAGAGCATAATTTGCCAAATGAATTTGATTACTTTGATCCGACGAAGGTTGAAGAGAGCCGTGAGTGTGGTTTGCATACGCAGCTATAAGTACTTAGCCAGTAATTAATCA
>DAIPIF010000340.1:0-1835 GCA_036770925.1 Psychrobacter sp. | reverse complement strand
TATTGATGCAATCATTGATATCAACATCCTTGACCTTAGATTCATCAATTCGAGAGAAATCGCGCAAGCTGACGACCAGCTCGGCAATCTGATCGACGCCATAAAGTCCATCTTTAATCAACTCAGCCAAATCTGCACTGATTTCATCTTCTTTGATTTCCTCGCAGCATTGTAAGGTTTGCTCTATCAGTTGCTGGGCGTTTTTCTGATGCAGCGTGGGCACTTTTAAGACCTGCAATAATTGATCGGTATATTGTAGTAATTCATCAAAACGCATGAGATTATAGCCGACCAGCTCCATATTACTACGCACATAGCCCAGCGGCGTGTTGACCTCATGCGCCACGCCTGCCACCATTTGACCGAGGGTTGCCATTTTTTCGGAGCGTATTAACTGCACTTGTGAGGCTTTTAACTCATCCATGGCTTGCTGTAAATCTTGGGTGCGGGCGGCGACTTGTTTTTCTAGATGCACGTTGATTTCAGCCAGTGCGCCTTCATTCTCGACGACGCGGTCAATGAGTTGATTGGTCTGCTCACTGATGATTTGAATTTCGCTGACATTTGAATAAGGTAGTTTGTGCGCACTTAATTGTTGATATTTTTTTTGTTCAATCAACACCCCCATATCCGCCACTGACTGTGCCATGCGCTTTAATGGTCGTGTAAAGTAGCGACGAAATACCCATGCGGTCAATAACAAGATAGGAATGAAACCCAATAGCATGGCTTGAATGAGTTTATTAGACAGCGCGTTTGCCACGCTCATCAGGTCATTATCAGGCTTGACGATGACCATCTTCCAATAGGTAAACGGCATGCGAAACACAAAGGCGGTGGCGGGCTGCTGCAACACAAAATCATGGGGCACAGCGATGGTATCGACCAAATGACTGTTGACTAAATTAAACGTCTGGTCAATATTTAACAGTAATAAGGCTGAGAGCAATTTGGACTCTTGCTCGCTGATTTTATTCAGATTGGTCGTACTTAAAATACTGCGTGCCGCGAGCGTATAACGGCTTTTATCTTTGGCGACCGCCTCATCTATCAATGTCTGATTAATGCCATCTAGACTGTCCGCAATAGGGGCAAAGCTAGGATTACTCTCAGCCAATTGCCGTGCCGTTACGACCTCGCCCTGACCGCGCTCTTTAGTTGCGTGCATGACCATCGACTGATCGGGAAAGGTCAAAAACCGATTATCGAGGTCCACCAAAAAGACATAACCACCGAGCTTATCTTGCCATTTTTTCATCGCCTCGCCGAGGTTATCGAGTAACAGATTAAAACTTACAACCCCATCAAAAGCCTGATTGCGACTGTCATACAAAGCCTTGGCGCAAGTCATCATCGGCTGATGACTCACTGGATCGACATAGGCACGGCTCCAAACACAGTGGTCATGACGCGCATACATCGCAGGAATGTACCACCAATCACGATAATAAGGATTCGGGGTTTGGCGCGCTTGATTATAACGCTCTAATGGCTGCATGCTGCCTGACTCATCACGTGCCCATACAAACGACTGGCGCTCTCTGCCTTGAGTGTACATATTGGGGTCAAACCACACGCCGCCGCCTACGATGCGCTGATCCGCTTGTTGCATGAGACTGCCAAAGACTTCTCTATAAAGGGCGTCTTGTTTGGGTAACCCGCCCGCCATCGTACTGGTGGCTTTTGCCAGTCCATCGACATGATGGATACTTGCCATAATACTATTAATGGCTTCATTACCCGTTTCAACCACTGTCTCTGAGGTCAGCTCCCGTATGCGCGGCTTAGCTTGGGTTTCAATCACCCAATACACCAGCAAAATAATAAGCAAAAAA
>DAIPIF010000339.1:0-1868 GCA_036770925.1 Psychrobacter sp. | reverse complement strand
CAGCTGCTTACGAATCGATTTGATATGGCTATCTATCGTGCGCGCTAAACGGTGATCAGGATAATCACTGACAGCGCTTAAGAGTTGCTCACGGCTGAACACTTGCTGCGGCGCTTGTAATAACGTCAATAAAATCTTACGTTCCGTATTACTCAGCTCCAGCTTGGCATCTTGCCAAATTAAAGAATAATTTAGAGGCTGATAGTACCAAATACCCGATTGACACTCAAAAGTCAGCGCTTGTCCTGAACAGGGATACGGCATCGCTTTATCCGTAGCCTCAGGATGAGTCTCTACAGAGTGCTCATAAAATAGCTGCTCGCGTCGCCAAATCGCCTTGAGACGCGCCACCAGCTCCCGTGGACTAAACGGCTTAGCACAGTAATCATCGCCGCCCATCTGTAGCCCCAAGATACGATCTACCTCATCACTGCGTGCGGTCAAAAATATAATCGGAATATCCTTGAGCCGTTCAATATCTGCAGTATGGCGAATCTGCTGACATAAACTCAAACCGTCACCATCAGGCAAGCCCACATCCATGATAATCGCCGATAAGTCTTGCGCGTGCTCGCTACGTAGCATCGGCAGCACACTGCTGGCATTATCAACCCAAGTGAATGCCCAGCCCTCGCGCTTGCACGTCACTCTTAGTGACATGGCGATAGCAGGGTCATCCTCTACCAATAAAATATGCGGCTGATGGGTTTTATAGGTCATGGCGTGCTACTTTATCCAAAAAAGGTAATAGAGCGTCTAATAGTCTGTAAATAGATTGAAAAATAGTAATCAAGCATCATAAAGAAGTCAGAGCAAACAAAGGCAAGTCAGCAGGGCTTAATACTGTTATAAGTACCATCCTAGCATAAACACCTTATTATAGCGTTTCCGCCTCTTGAGTAAGGTGTGAAAAAATGATGAATAATAATGAGCTGAAAGGTAAAAGGCGGCGGCTGACGGTCGTTCAATGAATCATAACACGCTCTTTTATACCCTCTACAATACGCTTGATATTTAAAGGATAACCAATGAGTCAATATTTAGAAACGGTCATCGTTGAGCATAATCCCTCACAAAAACAGATAGATAAAGCAGTCATTTGGCTGCATGGACTTGGCGCAAGTGGTCATGATTTTGAGCCCGTTGTCCCACAATTGGGCTTAAGCCGTGACATGGCGGTACGTTTTATTTTTCCGCATGCGCCTAATATCCCCGTCACCATCAATGGCGGTATGGTCATGCCGGCGTGGTATGACATTCTTGAGATGAGCCTTGAGCGCAAAGTAGATACCGCGCAAATTGAGCGCTCAGCACAGCAGATACGTGACCTTATCCAACGTGAAATTGAGCGCGGTGTTGCCCCTCATAATATCGTCATCGCTGGGTTTTCGCAGGGTGGGGCGGTGGCGTATCATGTGGCACTGAGCTATCCACAGCGTTTGGCTGGACTGATGACGTTATCGACTTATCTTGCGACCAATGACAGCCTGAAATATAGTGACATCAATAAAGATTTACCGATACTCATCGAGCATGGCACTCAAGACCCTGTTGTTCCTATTATCTTAGGGCAACAAGCAAAGCAAGTATTGACGGATAAAGGCTATAACGTTGAGTACCATACCTATCCTATGGCGCATCAAGTCTGTATGCCCCAAATCCAAAATATCGGTCACTGGTTAAATACAGTATTGAAGTAAGGGTTTTTGCCCAAAAGGATAGGGCTGATAAACTAATCCTTTATATCATGTAATGAAGTGTAATTCTGACCTAGAATAGATTGCTATTAATGAGGTAGTTGCTATATAATAGCTAGTCTTATTGGGGATGTTCTGGCTTCGACGCTGGTGATGAAACTCAATGATGCA
>DAIPIF010000338.1:0-1885 GCA_036770925.1 Psychrobacter sp. | reverse complement strand
GCAACTTGCGCGCTTGCCTTATCCAATTCCCTAAAGCTCATACGCGTGACGTTACCCGCCGTGTCTTCGTGCACCAAGGCGATGTTATCAGCGCGACCATCACGCACATGACGTCCACAGCACGCCATATAAGCATTGAGCCTATCATCAAGGTGGGTGTTAAACACTTCGGTTAATAACGATGCCATATCAAAATTATTATAATAGTCGATATAGCTGGGGATGGCGTTGTGGGGGGAGGTTTCAGCAGTCATGAGCTAATCCTTTAGCGATAGAATTCAGTTGAAGATACAGCAGATATAAATCTTAAAGCGCTTTTAATATCTGTCAACATAACGAAGATAACAAACGGTAATATCCTATAGACCGTTTTTGTATAACCTATTAATAACGCATTTTATGATTTATTTCAATACATAACGTATCATTTAGATAAAATAGACGCGCTAAAAAAACGCCATGCGCTAAGCACGTGACGTTTTTAACATTAATATTGATAAACTAAAAAACCACTACTCACCATACAGGCATAAATAAGCGCTTTCCACTGCCACTGTTACAGTGAACTTTTTATGGGCTTCAATAGTAAAGGACTCGCCCGCATGAATCGTTTGCCACTCATCACTGTCTGGCAATTTAACCGTTAATGCGCCACTGACGACCGTCATGGTCTCAAACTCACTGGTGCCAAATTCATACTCGCCAATCTCCATCACCCCAACGGTGGCAGGTTTAGTAGCGGTTTGAAAGGCGATAGAGGTGACTTTATTATCAAAATACTGGTTGACACTTGGCATAATCTTCCTTAAATAAGGGTTGTTTATATTGAATATTAATTTTAAACCGATGGGTTTTTATAGTCCCGCTTTTAAACTGGCTTCAATGAATTGATCCAAATCACCATCGAGTACTGCGCCGGTATTAAAGGTCTCAATGCCGGTGCGCAAGTCTTTAATCCGTGAGTCATCGAGCACATAAGAGCGAATTTGACTGCCCCAACCGACGTCAGATTTGCCATCCTCGACCACTTGCTGTTTTTCCATGCGTTTTTGCATTTCCAGCTCATACAGCTTGGCACGCAGCATCTTCATCGCGGTGTCTTTATTGGCATGTTGGCTGCGCTCATTTTGACAAGCGACCACTGTGCCTGTGGGCTCATGAGTGATACGCACCGCCGAATCCGTGGTATTGACGTGCTGACCGCCCGCCCCTGATGAGCGATAAGTATCGATGCGCAAATCAGATGGATTAATGTCAATCTCGACGTTATCATCAATCTCAGGCGACACAAAAACCGCCGCAAATGAGGTATGACGCCCATTATTACTATCAAACGGTGACTTACGTACCAGACGATGCACGCCAATCTCAGTACGCAGCCAACCAAAGGCATAATCGCCTTTGATTTCGATAGTCGCAGACTTAATGCCCGCAACGCTACCCGATGAGCTCTCAATCACATCAACCTTGAAGCCGTGCGACTCCGCCCAACGCATATACATCCGCAGCAGCATCTCCGCCCAATCTTGCGCTTCGGTGCCGCCGCTGCCAGACTGAATGTCCAAATAACAGTTATTGGCATCCATCTCGCCGCTGAACATACGGCGAAACTCTAAATCGGCAACGCGCTTTTCAGCAGTGTCAAGCTCGCTTTGGACATCCGTTAGCAGCTCTTCATCATCCGCCTCAACTGCCAACTCTAACAGGGCAGTGGCGTCCGCTAATATCGTCTCCAGTGACACCACGACGTCAATGACGCCATCGAGTTGGCTTTTTTCTTTGCTGATTTTGGTGGCGCGTTCAGGGTCACTCCACAGCTCAGGGCTTTCTAATTCTAAATTGACTTCCTCTAAGCGTTCTTGCTTACCATCGAAGTCAAAGATAC
>DAIPIF010000337.1:0-1893 GCA_036770925.1 Psychrobacter sp. | reverse complement strand
GGCGCAATAAGCATAATTTATATTTATACAACCACAGTCCCATCGGTGATAACCAATCCGTTGAGCGGCGACTTTCGGCAACTGAAGATAAAGTCACAAAAAGCGCCGCTAAAAGTGAAGATGCTATAGGCTATTATGCCAAATTTGAGACCGATGAAAATTATGAAGAGCGTCGGCGTTTGGCTTATGTCGCCTTTACCCGTGCCAGTGAGCAGCTATATATCGTATTGGCGGACTCTTACAGTGCTACTGGACATGAGTATAAACCGATGCTGCATTGGTTAGGACTGCTAGGTAAAGATAAAGAATTTGTATTACCAGAGCGCTTGCAACCTTATATCGGTTGGCTCAATTATGACACCGTTGAGACTCATAGCGAAGCGCTTATCAACGCGCCTCAGCAGAGCCCACAATCCGCCTCAGATGATGTGATGACTGGATTGCCGCTTATTGATTATGATGCCGCTTTTAAGCAGATTAAACAGACGGCTTTTAGAGGGTGGGCAAAGACCAGCTTTACCGCTTTATCACGTCAGCTTGGCGAGCAATCGCAAGCGTTGGCAGTGTTTGATGATAGCGTTGAGGATGATTTGGATTTAACGGATTATTTCGCCCCAGTTAATTCAGTCGTAAATGAGACGGGTTATCACCTTATCAGCGCCGATGATATCCGTTTTCGCTTTATAAAAGGTGCCAATGCAGGGACTTTTTTGCACCATATTTTTGAGAAAATCGACTTTAATGATGCCTCGAAATGGTCAGCAATCATTGACCAAAGTGTGCGTCAGTATCAGCTACCAAGCAGCTATAGCAGTGCTGATAATCAGCAGCGCCTACAAAAAAGGCTCGCACAGGGACAAAGCGCCACAAGTCCCCCGTCAGCCATTGACCATCAGGCGCTGACGGCATGGATAGCGGACGTATTAGCAGCGCCGCTACAAGCCTCTGGTCAGCCGCTCAAAGCCTTAGCGGTCAATCAGCGTATCGCTGAATTGGGCTTTAATATGGGTTTGTCAAAGCAGTTTACGCCCGAAGCGATTAATGCTGTATTTGCCAAGTATCTGCCGCATGAGCCTGATAAACATATCACGCTGACCTATCACTATACCAGTCATATTTATCGTTATTTACGCGGTGAGATTGACCTTGTTTATGAATATGCCGGCAAGTACTATATGGTTGATTATAAAAGTAATTATTTAGGCGATAGCCTCAGTCATTATAATCAGAGCACTCTAAACGCGGCGATGAATAAAGCCGGATACTGGCTACAGGCGGCTATTTATCAAGTGGCATTGCATCGGTTTTTACGCTTGCGCTTGCCGGATTATGAAGGTAATGAAAGCAAGTATTTGGGCGCTGTAGAATACGTGTTTTTACGCGGTATCGACTCGCAGCATAGCACTGATAATAATCGCTATGGGCGTATCAGTTGGGATATTCCTATCGATTTTATCCTCGCCTTAGATGAGATGTTTGGC
Source organism: Psychrobacter sp. (assembly GCA_036770925.1). Lineage (GTDB taxonomy): Bacteria > Pseudomonadota > Gammaproteobacteria > Pseudomonadales > Moraxellaceae > Psychrobacter. The sequence continues at coordinate 412 of DAIPIF010000337.1, read as the reverse complement.
TTACCAAATAAGCATGAGGAATAGGCGACTCAGCCACCCTATACTGTCTATCAATCACAATAAATTCATGCATAACTAATTATAACTAGGTCATTTATGAGTCAATCCAATCATCAGCCGTCCGCCTCTGCTCTCGCTAATAGTTGGGCGCTGACGCTTAGCCAGTATGTATTGCAGCGCCGCGTGCAGACTCAGCAAGCGTATCAGGCGCAATTAGTGGTACCTGCTGTCAATAAAAGCGACGCTAGCTGCGATACTAACCATGAGGCGAATGATAACGCGCGCCAAAACGCGCTATTTATCGCTATTTTTGAGCTATTGGTACAACGTTTGGAGGAAGGGCATACCGTATTACTACTTGAGGACACCCCAGCGCAGGGCGATACAGCAGGATTGACTTGGCAACAGCAAA
>DAIPIF010000336.1:0-1914 GCA_036770925.1 Psychrobacter sp. | reverse complement strand
TATCGGTACTAAAGTATTGATTGTTCAAGGCCGTAAATAGTAACGGCGCGGTCTCACCGGTGATTCTGGCAAAAGCTAGTAATACGCCTGTGGTAAGCCCAGCTCGAGCCGCTTTAATAGTGACTTGCGTGACCATCTTCCACTTTGGTGTACCCAGTGCATAAGCCGCTTCACGAATGCTATTGGGTACCAAATTGAGCATGTTTTCAGTCGTGCGCACAACCACAGGAATGACAATGAGTGCCAATGCTAGTGCGCCTGCCCAACCAGAAAAGCTTTGGCCTTTTACCATCAATGCATAAATAAAGAGACCAATGACAATCGACGGTGCAGAGAGCAAAATATCGTTTAAGAAGCGCGTCACTTTGCCAAGCATGCTGCCCTGAGAGAACTCAGATAAATAAATCCCTGTCATCAGGCCAATGGGCGCACCGATGAACAATCCCGAAAACGCCAACATCACTGAACCAACAATGGCGTTGCGTAAACCGCCTGCGCTCATCGGCGGCGGAGTGTCGGCAGTAAAGATAGGCATTTGCACCATGCCTTGGAAACCTTCAACGAAGAGCGTAAATAAAATCCAAAACAACCAAATTAGGCCAAAAACCATTGCTGACATCGCAAAGCCTAGACCAAGCTTATTGGCCCAGCGCCGCTTGTTATAAAGGCGTTTGTTATAACGATCTTCAAAGTTGCTTTTAACAGGTAACGCTGAATTCATAGCATTAGTAGGCATAACACTCATTTCCCATATTCTTATCAGTACCAATAACCATCGAAATTTACCGAGGAAACCGAGCTACTATCGATTACCTGCTTTGTGATCCATGCGCATCAGCATCAGCTTAGCCAGTGACAGCACAATGAAAGTGATGACAAATAGAATTAAGCCTAAATGTAATAACGACGCCAGATGTAGCTCACTAGAGGCTTCTGCAAATTCATTGGCAAGGGCTGAGGTAATGGTGACCCCAGAAGTAAATAGACTTGGACTGATATTAAAGGCGTTGCCGATAAGGAAGGTCACTGCCATGGTCTCGCCAAGGGCACGACCCAGTCCCAAGATGACACCACCAACGACACCAGCTTTGGTATACGGCAAGATAATCTTGAACATGACTTCCCAAGTCGTCGCACCCATACCGTAAGCCGATTCTTTTAATAAATCCGGCACCACGGAAAAGACATCACGCATGGTAGCTGCAATAAAAGGAATAATCATGATGGCAAGCACCAGTGAGGCGGTAAACATACCCAGCCCCATTGGCGCACCCGTAAACAGCTTACCGATGATGGGCAGTGGGCCAACATGTTCGATAAACCACGGCTGAATGTGATCGCCAAAAAAGGGCGCAAATACAAACAAACCCCACATACCATAAATGATAGAGGGAATACCTGCCAGCAGTTCAATAGCGATACCGAGGGGCTTTTTTAAGAAATTCGGGCACATCTCGGTCAAAAATATGGCAATGCCAAAGCTGACTGGCACGGCGATTAAAATAGCGATAAACGAAGTGACCAACGTGCCATAAATCGGCGCTAACGCACCGTATTCATTGGCAACCGTATCCCAGTTATTACTGGTATAAAAGCCAAGACCAAATGCTTGAATGCTTGGCCAAGCGCCAATGATTAAAGAGACTAAAATGCCGCCCAAGGATAAGAGAACGAGGATGGCAAAAGCCTTGGTTGCATTGACGAATAGCGCGTCGTAACGTTTTTGTTTAGCCAGTTGGGACCTTAGGTCATTCATAAGTGTCTCAGCATTAAGTAGGGTTTCAGTCAGCTCGAAATTAAAGAGATATAGTTAAAATAGCGTTCTGCTGGTATAAATTTTCCTCGCTTGCTGTGCGCTTCACACTCCAGAGGCTTCGAAAAACTCATCCCAACAGCACGGTATTTTTTACATTG
>DAIPIF010000335.1:0-1937 GCA_036770925.1 Psychrobacter sp. | reverse complement strand
TATAACGACAAGATGCAAGAGTTTAAGCCAAGACCAGTCCACGATTGGGCAAGTCACGCGGCAGATGCCTTACGCTATGTCGCACTATCCATTGACCGTATGGTCGCTAAGAAACAACCAACTATTAAAATTCCGCTGCCGTCAGGCGGTTGGCAGGGGTAATTATGAGCAAGGCAGATGATAAGGTTTTAGATGCTATGCGCTCATTCAGAGAGCGAGCACAAGACTACTGGCAAGATACTTACGACAAAGCACTAGAGGATATTGAGTTTTGCGTCAACAAAGAAGCTCAATGGGATCCAGAAGCCCTGCGCTCACGCAAAGAAGCTAAGCGTCCTATCTTGTCAATCAATAAGATAATGCCATTCGTTAAGCAGCAAGTGAACGCATTACGCGCTAACAAGCTCACACTTAACGCTATTCCAGTTGATGATACAGACGTAGCTAAAGCAGACATTCAAGACAGTATGCTTGAGTACGTGCTCAAATCTAGCCGCGCTGACATTGCAACCGATTGGGCGTATGAACGCGCTGTCATGGGTGGTTTTGGCTTTTGGCGCATTACGACTGAGTACGCCAATCACAAGGCGTTCAATCAAGACATTCGTGTCAAACGCATTGAGAATCCACAAAGCACCTACTTGTCACCTGAAATCAAAGACCCAACGGGCGCAGATGCAACCGAAGCGTTGACAGGTGAGTGGATAAGCAAAGCAGACTTTAAGCGTCAATTCCCTAAGCATGAGCCAACCAGTGCTGATAGCGACTACGAAGGCGATTGGGAATCGAGCGACACAGTATTCGTAGCTGAGTATTACCGCATTGAGTACGAAGATGACACGCTTTACCAGTTAAGTAATGGCAACACGGTGTTAAAGTCTGAGCTTGAAGAAATTGAGCTATCAGATGACGACATGATGATGCTTGAGGGTATGTCTGAGACTGAGATACTCGCAGCAGCAGCCTCAATGAAGTTTAATGAGCAGCTTGAGATACTTGACGAGCGAGAAACACAGCGCAAACGTATCATGTGGTACAAGTGCTCACGCGATGCAGTCCTTGACCAAACAGAGATTAAAGCGGATTTTATCCCTATTATCTTAGTGGTTGGTGATGAGCAGTGGATTGAGAACAGACGTTATTGGTTATCAATGATTGTCAACGCTAAAGACCCGCAGATTCTATATAACTATGCTCGAACAGCACAAGCAGAACAGTTGCACAAGTCAATGAATCGACCGTGGGTAGCTGATGCAAGAGCTATCGAGGGTTACGAAGGTCACTGGGGGCAAGCAACAACGAACCCGAATATCCAGTTTCTACCGTATCGCTCAACAGACGAACATGGGCAGCAGTTTGCGCCGCCATTCTTAGCTGATGTTTATCAAGGCTCACCTGATTTAATGCGTGAGACTTTGACGGCAAGCGATGAGATTAAAGCAACAACAGGTATTCATGATGCAAGTCTTGGCTCACAAGGCAATGAAACGTCAGGCAAGGCTATCATGGCGCGTCAACGTCAAGGCGACCAAGCTAACTATCATTTCTTAGATAACTTTAAGCGCAGCTATGAACAAGGTGGGCGCGTTATCTTGTCGATGATTCCGCATATCTATGATACGCAGCGAGTGCTACGCATTACGCAAGATGATGTTGTATTTAAGACGCTGGTTATCAACGTGCAGCAAGGCTCACAAGCTGAACAGAAGCACAGCAAAGAGCTTGATGGTGTGGAAGCAGGGCTAAACGGTATCTTTAACGATGTGACAGTCGGACAGTATGATATTCGCATTGCAAGTGGTGCTGACTACAATACGCAGCGTGAAGAAGCTCGCGAGGTGCTGATTGAGTTAGGACGCGCTTATCCGCAACTGATGGAAGTTGCAGGTGACCATATCATCAAGGCGTTTGACTTCCCTGATGCTGACAAGATAGCA
>DAIPIF010000334.1:0-1939 GCA_036770925.1 Psychrobacter sp. | reverse complement strand
GCGCAGACGTTTTTGCTCATTACAGCGAAATCACTGGTTCAGGTTTCAAAACTTTAGCTGAAGGTCAAGAAGTTGAGTTCACTGTAACTCAAGGTCAAAAAGGCCCACAAGCTCATAACATCGTTGCTATCTAATTAGCATTCTATAGTGATTGATTACCACTGGTAATTAACTACTATACGATGAATAAAAAAACGAACCTCTGGGTTCGTTTTTTTTCGTCTGTTTTTTCTTAAAATAGAGGGTTTAAGCAATCTACAATCTAAGCAACTATAATCTAAGCGCTTAAAACTACTTTAGTTGAGGGGTTTACTTTACTTTAAAGTAAGCCCACACCAATATTAATCAGCCCACCACCGACAATCAGCCAAGTAAATATCATCGCCGCCAACAGCAAAGGCTTGATACCCGCATGCTTAATAGCGCTCAAATGGGTGCTCAAACCCAGCGCAAACATTGCCATCGTCAGCAGCACATCATCCAGCGTCACCATGCTTAGCTCAAAACCGCTACTCATCGGTAACCACGTATGCAATAGCACAATCAAAATAAAGATAAAAGCGAACCAAGGCACTTTAACTTGTTTAACCCGCGCGATAAATGCTGAGCCTTTATGGGCTGAGTTATTATTGTTATCATTGGGGCGCGGCGGGGTCAGCGCAAAGGACAATAGCAATAAAAACGGTGCAAGCATCATCACCCGTATCATTTTGGTCACCACTGCCGTATGACCCACATCGGCACTGATGGCGTTGCCCGCGACCACCACTTGTGCCACTTCATGGATGGTTGAGCCGATATAAATGCCGTAATCTTGCGCATCAAGCCACGGCTGTAGCCAACCTAGATGATACAAAAACGGATACAGCAGCATCGAGAGTGTGCCGAATACCACTACGGTTGCCACGGCAATGGTGACTTTATGCGCCTCTGCTTGTACCACAGGTTCGGCGGCAATGACGGCAGCCGCACCGCAAATACTGGCACCTGAGCCGATTAGTAGTGTGGTTTGTTTGTCCATCTTTAGCCATTTAGTGCCTAGCCAATAAGTGAGTAAAAACGTCGAGGTCAGTACTAGCGCATCACTCATGATAGCGGGCATGCCAACGCTGGCAACTTGGGTTAAGGTCAGCTTGAACCCATAAAACATAATCGCCAAGCGCAAGATTTGACCTTTAGCAAAATTCACCCCCTCTGATAAATACGCGGCAACCCGTGGATACACACTATTGCCCAACAGCATGCCTATTAAGATGGCTAATGTCAGCGAGGATAGTCCCTTGACGCGCCCACCTGTCCAAGTGTCCAAGCTGCTGTTTAGCCATAAGCAAAACAAACTACCGATGAATACCACCATTAAGCCCATAAAATGTGAGCGACGCGGCATATAATGGGTCATGGATGGCATAAAAATGGACATAAAAGCGGACATGAGGGGTTACCTTACCTAAATTAAAACAGACATCACTATAAATGTACGGCTGAATGACTATTATAAGGTAGCTTAGTTTATAATAAAAACAGATTGATAAGGTACTATCTATCGATAATCTAGGTCAGTAGGGTTGTCGCTCATAGATATCTTTATTAATAAACGCTGTTGGTAATTGAGAATAATGATGAAAAAATCGGTACCAACCTTACCAAAAATCACCCTAAAGCAGCTCGGGGTCTTTGTGAGTATTTATCAAACGGGCAGTACCAGCCGCGCCAGTGAAGCCTTGCATTTATCCCAATCAGCGGTCAGTAGTGCTTTGACAGAATTAGAGTCAAGGCTACAGATGCCTTTGTTTGAGCGGGTCGGGCGCAGGCTTAATCCGCATCCAAACGCCCATTCTATTTATGTGCAGGCGCAAGCTATCTTAGGGCAGGCATTGACCCTTGAGCATTATCACAAGCACCAAGCGGGGCAGATTCATATCGGTGCCAGTACCACTAT
>DAIPIF010000333.1:0-1944 GCA_036770925.1 Psychrobacter sp. | reverse complement strand
CAATAATACATGTGAGCGCAGGGCTATAAGCCGACCGCCTTGATAGGTGCTATTTATTTGAGTAGCTGTTTGTGAAGCGCCTGCTACTTGGCTTATTTCACTACCGCCATTAGCAGGATTGCCTGTTTTGCCTTGAGAGCGTGCCGCCTCAGACACCACCATGAGCATACCACGGGCTTTATTAAAGATAACTCGGTAGCAACCACTGTTCATAATGATGTCCTTAGGTATAGCATTGTTTATGACAAATATTTTTTTGAGCTAAGAAATTTGATAACGCTTAGAGGCGAGTCTTAATACTGCCAACCCAAGCTAAAGCCCGTCACCCATTCTTTATCACTAAAGTTATCGGGCTGAGCTAAAGGATAACCGGCAAATAAATCATAGCTGGTTCTAATCGGCGTCACATAACCTTTAACCCCAACGACTCCACCAACCAGATGATTACCGAGCAGTAGATCATCTTGCGCAGCATTGTCGAGCTTGACATAACCGGCATCAATACCCGCATAAACTGTATGTGGCTTATCTCCTAGATAGGCACTCAGCTCTTGTCTTAGCAAAGCACCATGATCGCCACTTAAGCTACGCTCACCATCAAAGCCTCGTACACTATAGCGACCACCAATGCTAAAGCGCTCATTGGGTGTCAATGCCTCTGTCGCATATTGCCCTTTAAACGCTGCATGGTAATTGAGCGCTTTATCAGCAAGCTTGATAGGTTGATTGACATCAATGTTGGTTTTGATGATACCGGCACGCGCACTGCCTTCATTAAACAAAGCTTCAGGCGGACTGATGGCATTAAAGGCAGCGGTACCACGCTGATAGATCACATCACCTATCCATTGGGTTTTACCAATGATGGTCTCGTAACCAATACCTGCTTTATATCCTGCCGTGCGACGGCGCTGCACTTCAACTTCGGTATCATCGATATAGTTGTTTTGCTGCTTGGCATAACCACCTACTTTTAGGTAGGTTTTACTATGATTGTCACGGTGGACCAAATGGCTAACTAACGCTTCCGTGTTATAAGACTCACCGCTATAGACATAATCTTGATTGGCACCGGCAACCGTCTGATCATAGTTGTAGCCGCTGTGCGTGAGGGTCAGTTGAGTATTATCAATAGGCAATACATACCCAACGTTATAGCCCCAACTGCCATCATTCTTGTCATTACCGCCATCAAGATCATGGTTATAAGACAGATATAACAAATCGTTATGCCAGGTTGGGTTGTCTAGTGACAAAGTAACGTTACCTTGATAGATACCCGTGCTCTCTTGACCTGAATCATCAACAGACGCAGACAAGCGCCAGCGCTTGTCTTGCTGCCACTTGACTGCAATATCACTATAGCCCGGCGTGCTCATACGGCTACTTGGCGCAATGGAGAAGTCTGCATCGGCCGTAGGCACACGCTTAAAGTTCTCAAGCGCTTGTTCAATATCACGAACGTTTAATAAGTCACCGGAGCGCATTGGCATGGCAGGTGCGAAGTTGGCAGGGTTGCCCCCACTATTGAGGCGACTATCGACATAAATAGGACGACTGGCTTTAATGTCGACAGCAGTTATCTGATCGATACGTCCAGGAATGAGGGTGAGGAATAGATTGCCAGATTTTAGATTTTGGTTTTGTACCAAGACGCGAGTGGTCACGTAACCTTCTTCAATAATACGGTTTTGAACGTTGGTGACTAGTCTGTTGATGTCATTGACGGATAAACAGCTGCCAAGTAAGGAGGACTTACCCATTGTAAAAGGGGGCAATGCAAAAGTGAACTTCTCGCTCAGCTCGCCCGTTAGATAGATATGATTGATATCAAAACAAGGGAGAGAGGTGGGGTCAGCACTCTGAGAAGCAGAAGGTGTGATAGAGGCTGAAGGCGCAGGTTTGAAGACGTTGGTATCGATCGTGACATTGGGATTAACGAGC
>DAIPIF010000332.1:0-1951 GCA_036770925.1 Psychrobacter sp. | reverse complement strand
CTGTTAGTAGCTGTAAAGCGCTTATGTTATAAATATATTATAAAATCGCTTATGGGCTATTTTATAGATAAAAATAAAAAGGCAGGTCAATGGTAGTCGTACTCTGTTAAGAGTCTGCTGCCATTTTCCTGCCCTTTGTTGCAACTATAAAACATCAGTTATTAGAGATTCAGTTAAAAAACTAGCACAGATGCGGTTAAATCGAGTCCTCTTTATCTGCACCTGCCAGCGCTTTGGCTTTATTTTCTTTACGCTGTCTTGCGCTTGGTCGTTCAATCAAAATATAGAGCACGATACCAATAACAATCGCGTAAACCGTTGACTGTGCTGCTGGCATCGCCAACGTTACCGCTACAATTCCCGCAACACCGCGCTCGGCAGAGTTTTTGAGCTGTTCGATACCGACCATAATACAAATATAAGCGGTCAATAACAGCGTCAAGGATAACGCAATGGGCAGCACCGGCTTAAACAGCGTAACCAATGGCAGCATAAATATCGCCACCAATCCTGTCAACCAAAAAGTACCACCGCCACTATAGATAGAGTCCATCGATTTACGTCCAAGCGCATAACGCTCGGCAAGTGTCGCATGAGCGGCAGTCCAAATAGGACCTGCCAGACCCGGCCATGGTGCAAATAGCGCATGCACGCCATTACGAATACCAGTGACCACATGGATACGAGTGATATTGGTCTCAATTTTTTCATCAGGGCGGATACTATCCACACGCTCACTGAGCGCTTTACCCACCAAAATATCCCCAAAGGCAATCACATAGGCAATCATCGCAGTCGGAAACGCCAGTAAAAAGACACTGATATCTGGCATACCGACATTAAAAATAAGATACTGAGTCATCCCTTTAAAGTCAGGATTGGTAATACCCCATTGAATATCAGGCGGCGGATATTCGCCGATTACCCAGCCGATAACCATCGCCACCAGCATCCCTGAAATCATACCGAGGTTCGCCAGCATCTTTGCCAAGCGGTTATGCTGAATGATATCTTTAAAAGATACTGAAAACAGCACATAAGCAGAAACGATAGCCCCAATAATTAAGGAGACAGGCGTGGCTTCAACGCGCCCGCCTACCTTAATCTCTCCTACCAAAGCGGCAATACCCGCACCGATAATAATACCGGCTTTTAGGGAGTTGGGAATAAAGTCAACCAGCCGATTACCAAAGCCGGTTAAGCCGAGCACAATAAAGATGAGAAAAACCTCAAACTGCAGGACGAACATCGCCTGTACCGCTTGCGGTCCGGGTTCAAAGGCTTGCAGATATAACAGCACCACCGGAATAGCAGGCGTAATCCACCCCGGTACTAGAGGCACACCGAGTAGCGCAGGCAGCAGATACATCAGCCCTGCGACCACACAAAAAGCGAGCGCAGCCTCATAGGGCATACCCAGATACTGCTCTAATAAGGGAATCATGCCCAAACTAACCACAAACATGAATAATCCCTGAATCATTTCAGGAATTTCCCAGCGGTAGTGGATAAAAGGCAAACGTATTTTGAAGGGTCCAGCAGGCCAATAAGGCTGTTCTTCGCCGTGTTTACGAACGATAGCCATCGTCTTAAGTCCTTTTAAATGATAAAAAAATAGGTGTCCTTATGCGGATGCTGATTATAGTGTCAATAGTAAATGAAGTAAAACTAATAATTAAACTATCTTTAAATAGGCTACTTAAAAATGAGAGATTTAATTATCCATAGATTTTAAAACAATGCCGCAGTTATTTAAAATAAGGGCTTATTTTAAAAAGCTGCGGCTGTTTTTTAAATAGGCATAAAAAAACCCAGTTATCAGATGATAACTGGGTTTTTTAGTGGTGCGCTTATCAGTCTTATCTTCTGCTATAAATGACGCTAAGCAAAGGAGCTGATAAGTGACGCCGAATAGTGGCGTCCCCAGGGGGATTCGAACCCCCGTTACCGC
>DAIPIF010000331.1:0-1956 GCA_036770925.1 Psychrobacter sp. | reverse complement strand
AGCCGCCGCCCACCAGCGCCACCGCCGATATGGTGTGATGCACTTGCCGAAAGGGGCGCGTACCATAATCATAAGCGCTATCTGCTACTGAATACGTACTGGCAACCTCTAACGCCTGCTCCGCGCTCAAATCTGGCAATATCGTAGGCAATCTTGATGCCATAAGGGTTTTACCAGAACCGGGTGGTCCAGTAAATAATAGCGAATGTCCACCCGCAGCAGCAATCTCTAACGCGCGCCTTGCATGATGCTGACCTTTAACATCGGCTAAATCCACCTTGTAACCGGCATGCTTATTGATAGGACTGGGTATCACCACAGGCAACCACGCGCCGGTGCGACTGGGATTGGCTAACGCTTGCAGGTGCTCGCAGACGGCTTTTAAATGAGGCGCACCAAGTATCTGCACGCCCTCGACCCGACTGGCTTCGGCGCCATTGCCTATCGGCACTATTAATTGTACTGTGGCAGAGGCTACTTGCAGCGCGTCAGCGTGTGGTGGCGTATCTGGCGCGGCTGATGCTGAAATTAGCGCATCCGCTTTTATAGCGCGAGCCACGGCAAGGCTGCCAGTCACTTGGCGCAAATCACCATTCAGTGCCAATTCCCCAATAAACTCAAACGTCGATAATATCTCGGGCTCAAGCTGACCACTGGCTGCCAAAATACCAATGGCAATCGGTAAATCAAGGCGCGCGCCGTCTTTTGGCAAATCAGCAGGCGCTAAATTAATCGTCAAGCGTCTATTTGGAAATTCAAACCCTGAATTTAAAATAGCGGAGCGTACTCTATCTTTACTTTCACGCACGCTGGCTTCTGGCAGACCGACGATGGTCAGTGCCGGCAAGCCTTGTGACAGATGTACCTCGATAATAACTTTTGGCGCGTGCAAACCGACGACTGAACGGGTATAAACTTGGGCAAACGACATGAGCGTTTCCTAGTAAGAGGTCACTTGATAATAGAGGATTCATTAGAGGTGCGCAAATGCTGATTTTATAACGCATAACCCGTCTTTTTTTGGCAGTGATAAAGCGCGTAATAAAGCGCGAGACTCTGTGACGTAAAACAACAGCTCAACCCCATAATGTGACTACCGATTTGTTATAATACCCGTATCCATAAAGCGATAAATACCGCTATAAAAGCGCTCACCAATAGCGCTAATGTAAGGAACACCTATGACACTCTCTCACGACCCTCTTGCGCCTAACGAGCTGCCAACCACCGCCCGTCCTGTCATGCAAGCGCACAACCCTTATGCCAGTATGCGTGGCAGCCTTACCAATAAGCAGCTACCGGCATTTGATGAAGCGCTTATTCATAAATATAATCGCTCAGGGCCGCGTTATACCTCCTACCCAACCGCTTTAGAATTTACCCCGATAGCGCAGGGCTTAGAGACCCAAATCCTAAAAAACCGCGAAACGCGCGCGCCGCTATCGCTGTATTTTCATATTCCGTTTTGTCGGCATCTGTGTTACTACTGCGCCTGTAATAAAATTATTACCAAAAAGAACAGCGACTCAGGCGACTACTTACAGTATTTAATCGCTGAGATTAAGCACAAACGTCGTCTATTAGCGACCGCAGAAAATGGCAACAAGCCACTGGTAAAACAGCTACATTTAGGCGGTGGCACACCCACCTTTTTGCGTGATGAAGAAATGGTACAGTTGTGGGAGTTTTTGCAAACCCAATTTGACTTTTTGCCAGAAGAAGAAGGCGATTACTCTATTGAAATTGACCCGCGTGAGCTGAGCGCTAACACCTTAAAAACTTTGCGAGAATTAGGCTTTAACCGTGTGAGCTTAGGTGTGCAAGATTTAGATGAAACCGTACAAATCGCGGTTAATCGTGTACATTCCGCTGAATTGATTGAAAACGTGCTCAATGAGGCGCGCGAGTTGGGCTTTCATTCTATCAATATTGACCTGATTTATGGCTTGCCCCATC
>DAIPIF010000330.1:0-1956 GCA_036770925.1 Psychrobacter sp. | reverse complement strand
TCAAACTGGCAAAACTCACTAATCGAGCGTGATACATCAAAAGAGTTGACGGGTAGTGAGCTTTGTAGGGCGATGTTAGCACGGGGTGATAAGTGCGTACTGATAAGAATGGGCGTGAGAGACGACAAGCAAGCAAGAGATATTGGTCGGTTTGCGATAGCTACGAGTATCGATGAATCAGGACGCTTTAATGTTATGTCAGACCAGCAGCCTATAAGCAAAGTTGATTTTGCAGTCCCAATCAACAACCAAGGCGAACCGCTGACCGCAGCGGAGGTGGGGTTATGAGTAATAAAAACCCAGCAGACCACATGGATATCGTTTATTCAGTTGTAAAAGATGGCCAAGATTACGGTCAAATAACTAAGCGACAATGGCATCAAGGCAAGCTATACCCTCAAGTAGTTCCGCCGCTTATCGACCATATAGCGGAGGCAAATATGTTGGCTGCTAGCTTGTTCCATGCGATACGCGTTGACGGATATATGAGTAACGATGAAATGCAGCAGGAAGCTATCAAACTATTAAGTTCGCTTGGTAAAGCTATCTCTATTTTTGAAGATTAAAAATAATAAGGAATAAGACTATGAGCAATCAAAACATAGACGGGTTAAGCAGCCAAATAGCAGTAATGGCTGAAAATCTAAGCATGAAAAACGTGAGCAATGAGAGCCTACAAGCCACATTGTTAAATACAGTTTTTAAAGGCGCGAATTACGATCAGCTTGTGTCACTTGTGATTGTCGCCAATCAATACGGCTTAAATCCATTTACTAAAGAGATTTACGCCTTTCCAAGCAAGGGCAGCATCACCCCTATTGTGTCGGTTGACGGTTGGTCGAGAATCATTAACGACAATCCGCAATGTGACGGCATCCAGTTTGAGCAAGACGATGTAAGCGCCACTTGTAAGATTTACCGCAAAGACAGAACACACCCGACAATCGTTACCGAGTATTTGTCAGAATGTGAAATGACCAACAGTCCAGTATGGAAAAAGTACCCTAAACGGATGTTACGCCACAAAGCCCTTATTCAGTGTGCCCGTATCGCTTTTGGCTTTAGCGGTATTTATGACGAAGATGAAGCGCATCGCATTGACGGCGGTATAACAACCGTTGTCAGCGATGCAGAGCCAGTAAATGACGGTTATAGCGAGTTTTATAACGCTGAATACCCAAGACTACTTGAAGCAGCAAACAAAGGCACTAGCGAGCTAATAGAGGCGCAAAAACTGCTAAATACGCTTGACAATAAAGACCATGCCAAACGCTTATGGGCTGCGGTCAGTCCTGAGCTAAAGCAGGTAGCACAAAAAGCAGATATGAATAATGCAGACGATATTATTGATGCGGAGATAATCGAAGATGAACCTACTACAGAGGCATGATGAATGGCTGTCTGACAGGGTTGGCAAAATAACTGCCAGCCGTGTCAAAGACATTAGCGCCAAGCCACGTAAAGGCAAGGCGCTTAACTCAATAATGCTGAACCTTTTAAAAGAGCGTTTAACTGGTGAAGTCACTGATTTTTATATCAACGAGGCTATGCAATGGGGTATCGACCAAGAGCCAAACGCCATTGCAAGCTATGAAAATATAACAGGTGAGTTTGTCGTGGGGTGTGGATTGATTAACCACCCTACTATCTCAATGAGCGGCGCAAGTCCTGACGGATTAATCGGTAAAGATGGGTTGCTTGAAGCTAAGTGCCCAAACACTGAGACGCATTTAAACACGATACTTACGCAGCAAGTGCCTGACGAATACTTGCCGCAAATAACGTGGCAAATGGCTTGTACTGGTCGCAAGTGGTGTGACTTTGTGAGTTATGACCCACGACTACCTGAGCAACTGCAAACGGTCATTATTCGCGTCACGATTGACGATGTTGATATCGATAGTCTAGAGAATGAAGTCGCGGCATGTAATGCCAAATTAAACGAAATTATAGAAA
>DAIPIF010000329.1:0-1999 GCA_036770925.1 Psychrobacter sp. | reverse complement strand
CACAATGGGTAGCATGGGCAGGACGCAAGGCGTCAATGCCAAGCCCAAGCCTGCTAAAAACAGCAAAGCCAATGCCAACCATGGATGAGACGCTAGGCCAAAAGGGTCGCTATCCATCGCGCCGATAGCGGCAGTCTCACTACTACTTGAGGCTCGATCAGAAGACTGCTGGGTGTCTGCTATGGGCGCAGCTGCACCGGCAATCTCACCTTCCAATGACACATCGTCTATCAAATCATAGTCGACGACTTCATCATCCATCTGCTCACCAGCAAGGCCGCTGGCACTCTCTGGCGACGCAGCAGCCGATGATGTGGTTAGCGGCTCACTGATGACCGCCTCATCTTGAGCATCAGTATCTACGGTATGAGCGTCAGCATTGGCCGTGGTACTTTTAGCTGTCGCGTCTTGGCCAGTCGCTGATGCATTATTGGCGCGGCTCTGGGAGGGTACAGCGGCGATACTGACTGTGGTTTTTATTTTTTCTGGTGGATAGCACAGCCCTGCTTTGGCGCAGCCCTGCCAGCCAATCGTAATCGCAGCATTGTCTAGAGGTTTGCCATCTGTCGTACTCAGCGTGGTGCTCGCCACTACATTGGCCTGATCAAACACTGGCACGCGGCCAAAGGTCGGATCGTCGATAGAAACGGGCTGCTGATTAAAGGTAAACGGCGCGGCCTTTACTCCATCAGGCAGTGTCAGCTTGAGCTGATTTTGATACACATAGTGCTCAGGGGTGATATCAAAATTGATCGACAAGCGCGTGCCAGCTTTGGCAGGGCTGCTGCTACTGCTGACATCAAAGGCTTCATCAACGGATAAAAACTTTTTTTGTGCACGACTGTCACTACTACCACCAAACAAATCGCCCAAGCCTGCTGCGTGCGCGGGCATCGGCGCGCTTAGCCCTACCAGCAGAGCGCTGGCACTTAGCACAAGTGCCGATAGATAGGGGCGGTTTTTTACACTGTGATAGGGCGCATGCTTGGCTTGTTTAGGAGCGATGGTCTCACGGGTAGTCGTGGTCGGCGGCGGTGTTGCTATATGTGTGGGCATGAAAGGCTACCTATTTATTACTCAGAATCGAACAAAATGTCAGCAACGGCTTAGCGTGGCACTGCGATATCAACTTTGGTCGCCATCTTTTCTGGTGGATAGCATAGTCCTGCCTCAGCACAGCCCTGCCAATGAATAACCACAGGGACGTTTTTTGCGCCCTTGCCATTGGCAGTGGTTAAGGTAGTGGTAGCGGTGACACTTTTTTGAGTAAATACAGGTACCTTGCCAAAGGTCGGATCATTAATGGTCACAGGCTTTTGGTTAAAGGTAAATGGCGTGGCATTGATGCCTTTAGGGAAGCGCAGTTTCAGCTGGTTTTTATAAACATAATGCTCAGGGGTGATATCAAACGTAATCGACAGCTGCGTGCCTTTTTTGGTGGCCTTGCTGCTGCTATCCACGCTAAACGCTTGCTCAACTGATAAAAACTTTGACGACCCGTTATTGCTACTGTTAAACAAACCGCTAAGGCTGGCTGCCTGAGCGCTTATGGTTCCCCCTGCTATCAGTGAGCTACTAGCAAGAATGATGGCCGCCGTACGCATACACGCTGACTCGTATTTTGTCGTAGATGTCGATATACCCATAGATGATACCTCTTAATAACTGATGTCAAACTTGATAATGCAGATTAAATCATGCTCAAAGCAGCAAGCCGCTTATACCGCGCAACATAGATTAAAAATAATTATAATATTAATACATATACCGAGACAGTCTATAGCAAAACGCATGCAATAAAGAGTGGTTAACAAAAATCATAACTTGTGTCACTAATAAAAAATATCAACCAATAAACCTTTATTAGACCTCTTGCAAAAGTACCGTTTTATTGACCTTCGTTAACGGAGTATCAAAGGCTAGCAATGACTTATGCAAGAGATCTAATAAGAAGAGATTAAAGATGTTCTGCTAGGTTAAGTACTTGTTCTTAGAAGCT
>DAIPIF010000328.1:0-2001 GCA_036770925.1 Psychrobacter sp. | reverse complement strand
GCTAAATAACTGGCATTGGCCGGATCATGCCCCAGTAAGGCGCGGTAATTGGCCGCCGTTACCTTGAATGGTTTATCCATCCTGCCACGCTTAAACTTGCCAGCGATTACGCCATTACCCACCGCTGGCAAGCTTAATATGTCCGATCTATCAATAACGCCTTGCCGCTGTATGCCAACGGCTGATCCCAGCGTTTTACTTTCGATCATAATTAAGCCCTTTAATTAGTGCTAAATAAAAAGCGATTATCGGTACTCATGCCAATGGTGTTTAATACAAGCGGATCAATAATCGTTTTTTCTTCATCAACCAGCAAGGTATGCTCAATACCATAACGCTCACGCTGCAACCGGTAGCACAAGCGATTGTTATCCATCACATAAGCAAAAATAATGTCTGAATTACCTATGTTGAATTTACGCTTATCATCGAGCGATACGCGCGGACTGCTTGCGGCCGGATATTCGGTAATTGTCATGCTGGCAAGCGAGGCATCGTACCAGTAAAGCTTAACCATGCCATCCTCAACATAACAAATGGTTGGCCGCATGTTTTGATCAAACGTTAAGCTCACTTCGGTTACGTTACCAGTGGTATAAAGCAAGGTTGTTGGCGCTTCATCCCTGCGATTGGCGCAAATAGCGCGGCCTTGCAAATAACCGTACCATTTATGGGTAAACGGCTCACTATTATCAGCAAGCGCAATCCCGCCAAGCTCACGGGATTCAGTGCGTCGAACGATCTCATTGCGCGGCGGCAAAAACTCCTTTTCTTCAACGGCGCTTAGCGTGTTATCAGGTAGCATTATTATAATACCCCCTCATATCTGCCCCAGCTAAATTCTAGCGGGATGGATAGCTTATCCTTGTTTGTCTTAATGATAGGATTGTCTCCAACAATGCTGCCATATCGCACTTGCCAGCCGCCTAATGTCGAACCAAAATCAACACAACGGATCGAGCCATTACTAGAGTTCAAGGCGTACTCTGTAGTACCTTGTCGTTTGTAAGACCCTTTCACATACGCCGATAAACTTCTTGACGTGCCGCCGCTTATTGCGGTGGTCGGCTGCCCTGTAATACCGCCTAACTCACCGCTAAAGGTCGTGCCACCATTCCAGTCGAAACGGCCGTCGGACAACTCAAAAGCGCCGCCCATACCATAACCTTGCATGGTGTATGTTGAAGATCCTACGTGAGATAACCGGCATATCGCCTTGTAAGCAGTGCTTCCACCAGCGCCATCGTGCAACATGATTTCATGCTCGGTATCTGTAGTGCTTAATACCATCCATACGCGATAATAAACATCCAGCGTTTCGTCCGCCTTAACGCTAATGGCCATAGGACTGCCTGACGAATCTTTAATTAACGCACGCGTGCATAAATAGTAATTTGTAGATGAACTAAAAGCGCTGGCAAGGCCGACTTCAGCAATATTCACGTTATTCAAGCCAGTAAAGCGGTATTTAAAGGTTTGGTTTAGCTTATAGGTATCACTGCCGTCATCAACATAATCATGCTTCTCGCTCACCATTGATCCGGTCATGTGAGAAATGTAGCCATCAAGCGTGTTCTGTGTCGCACGCGGCGCGCTGTTACCACTGCCAATTAAGCAGTAGGACGCGAACGTGCCACCATTACCGCCGCCGAAAAAGTCTAGGCCTTGATCCAAGATCAAGTTATTACGAAATCCGGTGTCCGTCTTAACCGTGCCGTCCGAATCACTAAGCACAAAGCGTACCTCACCGGCTATAGTGGTGTGCATATTAAACTCCTTTATCCAATGTAACATCCAATGGTTTTGCGGCTGGTTGTAGCGCATCACTATCAGGATCTTTATATTCAATTAATAATCGTTTTATACTAATACTTAGCGGCGTAACGGTTGCGCTTATCGAATCACTAGGATCATTAACTCTATTTTCTAGCAACAGGCTGCGCAAAGTAACGCTTAGCGGCTTCATGCTTGGGGTAAGCGCATCTTTATCGTCAATATTCT
>DAIPIF010000327.1:0-2011 GCA_036770925.1 Psychrobacter sp. | reverse complement strand
AACGAGTCTTTTTGCGCCACGACCAGTACCTTGTTGCCATACTCAGCCTGTGCCAGCTCAACGGCTTTTACCGAAGGCGCACGACCGACAAATAGAGCTATCTGCATATGCGGATAGACTACCACATCGCGTAATGCTAGTAATGGCAGATAGTTTTCTGACGCAGTGCTTTGCATATTATCTGGCTCATTTTCTGACGATGTATTTGGCGCATTGTCGTCAGTCATGGCAGTTGACACATCGATATCGATGTTGTCTTTATCTATTTTATGTTCACTCATATATTTCTTCCTCGTTCACCAGACTTGTAAAGTCAAGTTAGTGGTTCATGTTAGGTAAATGGTGTCCTTAGAAAAAATTGCAAGGCCTTATGACTCAACAAGGCAGAGAATAATGCGAGTTTGTTGGTGCACTGGCTAATGGCTGCTCCGTTCTGAGCATAGGCTTTATAGCGAAAATCAGGTAAACTGACGCGCGTCTGAATGGCTACGGGAGCGTTCAGTGGGCATGTCAGGCTACAAAGACGTCAGTGATAAGGTGCTTTTCAGGCGCTTTTAAAGCATTTTTAAGACATTGGAACGATATCAATAGACCAAACATAGGCGAGACAATACAGGGTAAGGGGCAAAAGTATGACAATCAATGCGGTGCTACTGGCGGTAGTCATCATGCTGGGGCTGTCGTTGGCACGAGTGCATGTGGTGCTCAGCTTATTAATCGGTGCGTTGGCAGGCGGCTTAATCGCCGGCTTAGGCATTACGGCGACTTTAGAAGCCTTTCAAGAAGGCATCCAAAACGGCGCGGGCATTGCGCTCTCTTATGCGCTACTGGGTGCGTTTGCCGTTGCGATTGCGCATTCAGGTCTGCCGCAATCATTGGCAGGAGCAGTGATCAAGCGTATCGATGCGGGTGGCACGAGTGGCATGATTAAGTACATGCTATTTGCAGGCTTGGTAGTGATGAGCTGCTTTAGCCAAAACCTAATTCCGATTCACATCGCTTTTATTCCGCTACTCGTACCGCCATTATTATTAGCGTTTAACCGTATGCAGATTGATAGACGCCTCATCGCTTGTTTGATTACTTTTGGTCTCGTCACCACTTATATGTTTATACCATATGGCTTTGGTGATATTTATCTCAATCAAATCATGCTCAAAAACGTCGGTGAAGCAGGCATTGATGTCAGTGATATTTCTGTCGTCAAGGCAATGGCTATTCCAGCTTTGGGGATGTTTATAGGCTTGTTAACAGCAATATTTATCAGCTATCGTAAGCCGCGTCAGTATCAACAGTTGACCATCAATAAAGAAGAGCGTGATGCTGTCGTAGAAGGCAACGACTTGAGCAAAAAGGCCGCTGGTGCGCAAACGCAAAGTAAGATGAAAACGCTAGTCGCTGTCGCTGCGATTGTCACCGCCTTTGTGGTACAGCTTTATACGGATTCGTTGTTGCTCGGGTCGATGTTTGGCTTTGCCGTCTTTATGGCAACAGGTGTGGTCAAGTGGCGCGAGGCCGATACGGTGTTTAATGACGGTATCAAGTTAATGGCGATGATTGGATTTATCATGATTACCGCGCAGGGTTTTGCCGAGGTCATGAAGACGACGGGTGAGATTGCGCCACTTATTGACGGCGCGACCAATTTATTTGCTGGCAATAAAGCCATTGCGGCTTTAGTGATGTTGGGTATTGGTCTAATCGTGACCATGGGCATTGGCTCGTCATTCTCTACCATTCCCATTATTGCTGCTATTTATGTGCCTTTGTGTATGTCTTTAGGGTTTTCGCCACTCGCTACGGTGGCTATTATTGGTACCGCTGGCGCGCTTGGTGATGCAGGCTCTCCTGCTTCTGACTCAACCCTTGGGCCTACTTCTGGTCTCAACGTGGATGGGCAGCATGACCATATCAAGGACAGTGTGGTGCCGACCTTTATTCATTACAATATCCCATTGCTGGCGTTTGGTTGGATTGCCGCGATGGTGCTTTAATGGGTCTTATAGACTTT
>DAIPIF010000326.1:0-2014 GCA_036770925.1 Psychrobacter sp. | reverse complement strand
GTATTACAAGCCACGGTATTGGGTGAAAACGTCAATGGTCAGCCAAAGTATCAAACGATAACGGATACCCGTTTCCGTGCTACCACGCCCTCAAAAATGCTATTCCAAGCAGTGAAATCAGTCATCACCCCAGGGGGTAGCACTGAAGTGGTGGCAACGGTCAAAGACAAAAACGATGTGCCAGTAGAAGGGCAAACCGTCGTCTTTAGCCGTACCGCAGACTCATCAGCAGGTCGTCTATCGGCGGCAACTGCCGTGACAGATAGTAAAGGTGAGGCACGTGTGGTATATCTTGCCAATGCCAGCTCACCCATTGGCGGCGTAGTTATCAATGCGCGTTTACTGATAGATAACGCAGGTATTGGTTTAAAAACCACTAATATCACGGTATCTAAAGAAGCGGTTTATACCACTTTAGCATTCAGTAACAAGCTTTCTTCTGATAATATTTATTATACTGCGCAGGCGTCTATATCTGTTATGGATGGTTCAGGACGTGCAGTTCCAAACTCAGAAGTATCTATTAAGTCTTATGCGATTGAGTACGCACAGGGTAGAGTATGTCTATTAAGTAGCAATTATTCTTATCTAGGATCTTTTGTTACGGACTTCTCTGAAGTAGCTCCTATATTCCTGCGTTCTAATTGGCTACCTACTGAAGATCCAGAGTATAATTACACTTTAGATAAAGATGCTGATGTTAATATTAATGATGATAATAGTATTGGTAATGGACGTCTAGACCCCATTAACCCTGTCGCTATCATCGGTGGTACCGTATCAGATGATGGTTATACCTTCGTGACCGATGAAGAAGGTCGCGCTGACTTTAATATTCGCTATCCACTACGCTATTCGCAGTGGACAAAAGTACGTTTTGATGCCTCTACCTTTGTCAATGGTAGTGAAAACACTCAAAGTATTAACTATGTATTGCCATCTACTGCGGAAGATGTGGAGGTTGTTAATTCAACTTTAGTAACGCCTTGGACTGGCGATACTAGTCCATTTGGTAATGGTGGTGCAAGATGTGCCACGAACTTGAGCGTGACTATTAATCCTCCTACTAAGCCTTCTGATCCTAGTGATAAAGGCAGTACAACGGTAAGACTGTCACCATATAGCCCTGACTATAACGTTTGGATTGATGGTCTGCAAGGAACTTATGAGACCGATCCTAATGCTGGAATATTCAAAGCAAACTTTAAAAATGCTTATGGCGCAGGCTCTATTGTTAATATAAGTAATAACGGATTCAGTTTCTCTAAAACTATCAAACTAGATAATTGATAAACTTACTGAGTAATCTCTTTAAGACTAGTCAATAGCCAAAACCCTCAACCCCGCGTTGGGGGTTTTTGATTTCACCTAACCGCTACTTCTTATAATCAGTAACCAAAAATAACCGCGAGCAGTCGCAAAGTAGCGCAAAAGCGACTAAAATAACGAGTTTGCTGTTTGTCTATCGAGCTGAGCCAGTCGCTAGCAGATGGCGTTTATGAATTGGGTATATTATGAGTACAACAACAAATCTATCGACCACCCCAGTATCCCGCACGGCAGCCGCGCTTGCGACCGTGGATACCGCCACGCTGCTGATAAAGTGCCGTGACCAAGCGGGGATTGTGCAAGCGGTGTCAGAGTTTATTTATCGTTATGGTGCCAATATTATCACCCTTGACCAGTATTCGACCGCCCACGAAGGCGGGCAGTACTTTATGCGGGTGGAGTTTGTGTTGGCAGGATTGAGCGCTATTATCGACAATTTTGAGGCAAGTTTTGCCCATACCGTCGCTAAGCGTTATGATATGGCGTGGCGCTTACATGATAATAGTATTAAGACTAAAGTGGGTATTTTGGTATCGAAGTTTGAC
The DNA here is from genome assembly GCA_036770925.1 of Psychrobacter sp. Taxonomy (GTDB): domain Bacteria; phylum Pseudomonadota; class Gammaproteobacteria; order Pseudomonadales; family Moraxellaceae; genus Psychrobacter. The sequence goes on along the minus strand of DAIPIF010000326.1, from coordinate 140 downwards.
CATGCTCTGCTGGATTTATTGTGGCGGCATCAGCGCGGTTTGCTCGATTGTCAGATAACCTCAGTGGTGAGTAATCATGAGGACTTGCGCCAAGCGGTCGAAAACTTCGGTATTCCTTTTCATTATGTGGCGGTGAATAA
>DAIPIF010000325.1:0-2015 GCA_036770925.1 Psychrobacter sp. | reverse complement strand
AAAACCATTTTTGTTTTTGCCCAATACACAAAGGATACTGTCCTTGACGCACGTAGCGTTTTGGCAGGCGATAACGCAGCCAGTCTTGAGTGACTGCCAATAAATCAACATGACGCGGATATAGCCCGACCTCCTCCCAGAGTTCGCGATACATCGCATCCATTGGCGTCTCTCCGCGGTCGATACCGCCTTGAGGAAACTGCCAAGCATTGTGACCGATACGTTTTGCCCACAGAACTTGCCCCTGTGTATTTGCCAAGATGATGCCGACATTGGCACGAAAGCCGTCTGCATCTATCATGACTTAACCTTTTAAAATGTTTAAAAATAGCTTGTTTTGAGAGTAGAAAAACATAGAAGTCATAGTTATTATTGGGTGACTGCTATCGCTATACTATCAAAACAAGATTCATTGCCCTTATTAAACCAATAAATAGCCTAAATGTGTAACCCTATTTTGCTATAAAATGTTTCACGAATTTAAATTTTTAAAATCAACGACTTATAAGGACGATATATCAGCGCTTTTGACTGTGCTACACTAATCGCATTTATGGCTCTGCTGACTTATGATATCTATAGTCTGGGTGTTTTAGAGTAATAAATAAAAAGTAAACTATCAAAAAAAGGGCAAGACAATGGCACAATCAACAGCAAGCGTCACCTGGCAAGATAATAAAGCCTTTATAGGTATCTCGCCATCAGGGCATCAGGTGCAGATTGATGCGGATAAAGAAAAAGGCGCAAGCCCCATGGAGCTGATTTTGCTCGGGCTTGGCGGCTGCGCCAGTTATGATGTGGTGGCGATATTACAAAAATCACGTCAAGTCGTGACTGATGTTCGCTGCGTATTGACCGCTGAGCGGGCTGAAACGGTGCCGGCGGTTTATACTGATATTCATCTGCATTTTGTGGTAAGTGGTCAAGATATCCCTGATAAGCAAGTGGCGCGTGCCATTAAGCTATCGGCAGAGAAATACTGTTCTGCCAGTCGGATGTTGGTACAAGGCGGGGTAAACATTACTCATGATTTTGAAGTTATTGCAGGATAAAGGCTTTGATGGTCATGAATACACTGTTTGGATTTATCCCCGATACTACCGCTGCTGCGATATGGGCAATGGTCGCCGCCAGTTTTTTGCCGTTATTAATGGCAATGTTGGCTAAAGTATTTGGCGGTTTTAGCATGGCTGATAACGCGCATCCACGCCAGTTCTTGCAAAATGCCACGGGCGCAGCAGCACGAGCCCATGCCGCCCAGCAAAACAGCTATGAGACGTTGCCGGTGTTTTTGGTGGCGGTGACGGTCGCCATGCTGTTTTTTGTGCCGCAGTCGATTATTAATACCTTAGCATGGCTATATGTATTGATACGGGTTGGTTTTTGCGTGGCTTATATTATTAACTTGCCCCTATTTCGCTCAGTGTTGTGGGTGCTGTCGATGATATGTTGTGTGATGCTGTTTTATTTAGCCATTCGGATTACTGCTTAATAATTGAGGCTTAATATTTAATAAAGGTAAGCGTTTTAAGCCGTTATTATTTAACGCTTGATTGTAGCGTTTGAATAATAGCGGCTTTATTTTTTTCGCGCTTGATAGCGTCCCATATCGGCTTTGCTTCACTATAGCCTTTAGATAACATACCCAGCCACTGCTTATAACGTCCGACTAGCACCACATCGCTCTTGGCTTGCCCTTGCAAAAAAGCAATCTGATGCGGTAGTAAATCCTGCCAAGTGAGTGTTTTAGTGTGGTTTAAAGGCTCATCTAAAGAATTATCTAAGCCACTAGCCACTTGTGCAATCAAATCAGGACGCGTCACCGCACCGCGACCGAGCATCAAATGTGCCGTGCCCGATTGTGCTATGCATTGCTCTGCCTGCTGAGGATTCCAAATCTCACCATTGGCAATCACGGGTATTTCAAGCCGATTAAAGCTCTGAATCTTATCCCAATAAGCGGGCGGCTTATAGCCTTGGGTCTTAGTGCGCGCATGAATGGTCAGCCAATTGGC
>DAIPIF010000324.1:0-2026 GCA_036770925.1 Psychrobacter sp. | reverse complement strand
AATACCAAGGGGTCTTTGAAAGAAACCGCAAACAACAATCAAATAATCAGGTGAACAATTATGAACAGCCAAAACAGTCACAAAGCGATAGTTACAACAACATGCTCGAACAGCAATACAACGAGCGATACGGACAGCCAACCGAGCAAGCAGTTGGTGATGGGTATTGCGGAAATGTTTATGACATGGAAGAAAATCTTTAAGTCAAAAATGAAGTCAGAGGACTGGGGGTTTGACACTGTGGATTTATGGGCAATGGTGCTAACAGATTTGCAGATAACGAAGTCAGAGTTTGAGGCGGCCAAGCGCAAATCTTATGGATTAACTTGGTTGCCAACAGCCCCAGCCGATTTTCTCGCACTAGGGCGCATTGATCCAATCCTTAATTACCCTGATATGTACGACGCTTATATCGACGCAGCACATCACAGATGGGATAGCGAAGGGATACTTTACTACACAGCCAAACTGGTCGGTTTAGGCGCAATGCGCGAGCAATCAGAGGCAAAAACCTATCCCTTGTGGCAAAAGCATTACCCAAGCGTCTGCAAATTACACTCACAAGGTTTAATCGCTAGACCTATGCAGTCACCGCAGATTGCAAATGAGGCTCAACCAGTGGCTTGTGATGAGCAAACAGCAAATCACTACTTGAATAAAATCAGAGCGATATTGGCGGAGAATAAAAAGTGATTATCTTAAACAACATAAACGCCGAGCGCTCTGTCTTATCAACGCTGATGATGTACGAGGAACAGTACGACGTTATTAGCAACCTGATTGTTAAAGATGATTTTGAATCGTCAGCACATCAAGTGATATATGCGGCCATCACCGAACTTGCAGAACAAAACCAGCCACATGATTTATTGATGGTGTCTGATTTGCTAGAGAGTAAGTCAGGCAGTAGCGACCTAAGTTATATCAACAAGCGGCTATCAGAGGCGGCGGCAGCACCAACAGCAATGCCACGATCTTTGATAGCTCATGCTGAATTGATACGCGCCAGCGCATTGCGTAGAAAGTCATTAGAAGCTGCTAAACGCGCTATCCAAAGCTTAGAAGATAACGAGCCGGTAGATGATGTTAATAACACACTGGTGAGCGAGTTATCAAACCTAGAGCAGCAAGGCGATACGCAAGAAGTATTTACGATTGACGACATGATGAAAGGTTTAATCGAGCGTATGCAGTCAGCTAGTGACGGCGCTAAGCCTTACATTGATACCGGATTTCCTGAGCTTGATAACTTGATGCGCGTCAATGAGGGGAATTTAGTTGTAATTGCTGCTAGGCCGAGCATGGGTAAGTCGCTGCTAGTCATGAATATTCAAGCGCACTTATCAAAGTATAGAGAGGGTGTATCGGTATTTTTTAGTATCGAAATGGAGCAGTCGGACTTAATGAATAGATTGACGGCATCTGAGACCGGCATACCAATTAACAATCTAGTGGAAAACAAGCTAAGCGAGGATCAAGCGGCTGCATTGCAGAGATTTGCAACCGACCAAGTAAATATGCGCTTAGAGATAGTTAGAAAGCCGAATATAAATCTATCTCAAATCAGAACGCATCTAAATAAAATGAAGCGTCAGCATGGAAAGATTGGCTCAATCGGCATTGATTATCTGCAAATTATGGGAGGCATTGATGGTGATGATTCAGTTAAGCGCATTGGTGTAGTTACCCGCACGTTAAAAGCGCTAGGCAGTGAGTTTGGGTGTCCAGTTTTTTTGTTATCACAGCTTAATCGCTCAGTAGAGAGTAGGCCAAATAAAAGGCCGGTTCTAAGCGACCTGCGCGATTCTGGCACGATTGAACAGGACGCGGATATTGTCTTATTCCCGTACCGCGAAGATTACTACAAGCAAAAAGACGGCGGTAATGATTTAGACGGCATGGCAGATATTATTATCGCCAAAAACCGTAACGCCAAAACAGGTGTGGCGCGATTGGCTTTTGAGGGTCACTTGGGGCGCTTTAGCAACTCAATGCCATTTGATAGTAGTTTTAACGACATTCCAAG
>DAIPIF010000323.1:0-2026 GCA_036770925.1 Psychrobacter sp. | reverse complement strand
ATTAAACATTAAAGTAACTATAAGGTTAAATATAGAGGAAATCAAATTTATCCAGTTGCATGTAAATGCCCTTGACTCTGAAGCCACTACAGGGTTCATAATAAGTTTATTGAAAGAATTCTCACAGCAAGACAAGTTATCAGGACAACGCATTAGGAAAAATAGTTATGCAATATCATATTGAAGGTATGGACTGTGCCAGCTGCGTCGGCAAAATCGAAACGGCGCTTGCCCGTATGCCTGACGTCTCTGACATACAGCTTAACTTCACCACCGAAAAGTTAACGCTAACACTAGCGCCTAATGGGTCTACGCAGTTTAGTGATGTCGAGAAAACCATCAAACGTCTTGGTTTTGGTATATCTGCTATGACAAATCAATCAACGGCATCAAATAGCAGCCGTCAATCAGTTATAGCGCAGCAGCGCTGGTGGCAAAGCCGTAAAGGCAAGCAAGTGGTTGGTGTTGGTATTTTGATGGGTGTTGCCTATGCGCTGTCGTTACTTTTTCCCGATTATGGTATGTGGGCATTTGCTGTTGCAATCATTGTGGGCGTTTTTCCTTTTGTTCGCAAAGCTTTAGCCTTGGCGATGACTGGCACACCTTTTTCGATTGAGATGCTGATGTCGGTTGCGGCAATCGGTGCGCTTATCATTGGTGAGCCTGAAGAGGCAGCAGCAGTGGTTTTTTTATTCTCGGTCGGTGAGTTATTAGAGAGCGTGGCTGCTGATCGCGCGCGTGCTGGCATTAGAGCATTGGCGTCACTGGTTCCAAAAACTGCCATTTTATTAGATGCACAAGGTGGACAGCGTGATGTTCCTGCAGACTCGTTGCAAATAGATGACTTAGTACTGGTGCGCCCTGGCGATAAGGTATCTGCCGATGGTGTTATTACTCAAGGCGCATCCAGCCTTGATGATTCGCCGGTCACCGGAGAGTCTATCCCTGTTGCCAAAACGATAGGTGACAAGGTGTTCGCAGGGTCGATCAATATGGATGGCGCGCTGCAAATACGCGTAGAAAAAACTGCTGCTGACAATACCATTGCGCGTATTATTGAGCTGGTAGAGCAAGCTCAAGCCTCCAAAGCACCCACTGCCCGTTTTATCGAAAAATTCAGTCGCTACTATACCCCAGCAGTGATGGCGATTGCCGCTTTAGTTATTATCATCCCGCCATTAGCGATGGGAGGCGAATGGGCAACTTGGCTATATCGCGGTCTAGCACTATTACTCATTGCTTGCCCTTGCGCACTCGTACTCTCAACACCAGCCGCTATCGCGTCGGGTTTGGCTGTTGGCGCGCGTCGCGGTTTGCTTATCAAAGGCGGTAGCGCTTTAGAAACCATTGGTCGCGTCAATACCGTTGCTTTTGACAAGACTGGTACGTTAACTGAAGGCAAACCCCGCGTTACCGACGTTATCGCCTTTACCCAACAGCATACGGATTCTCAAAGTGAAGATGCGATATTAGCACTGTTTGCCAGTGTCGAGTCCGCCTCTAGTCATCCGCTTGCAAAAGCCATCATTGATCACGCCAAAGCCGCTAACATTGCCATACCAGTCGCTTCCAATGCTTATGCTACTGCTGGTAAAGCCGTACATGCAACAGTAGCCGGGCACGCGCTAGCGATCGGTTCTCCTGTTTATGCCGCTAATGAAACTTCAATAACCCCTAAACAAAATACCCAAATTGAAGCGCTACAAAATGAAGGGAAAACGGTTTCGGTACTGTTCGATGAGCAAAACCGTGAGGTGCTAGGCTTGGTAGCGTTACGAGATGAGTTGCGAGAAGATGCGCAACAAGGTGTGGCACAACTTAAAGCGCTGGGCGTGCGCTCTGTTATGCTGACAGGCGACAACCGTCTAACTGCGCAGGCGCTTGCCAATCATTTAGATGTCGAATGGCAAGCCGAGCTATTGCCCGAAGATAAACTGCGTCTGCTAAACGAGATGAAGGATAATCATAAAATAGCGATGATAGGCGATGGTATCAATGACGCGCCAGCGCTAGCGACTGCCGATGT
>DAIPIF010000322.1:0-2028 GCA_036770925.1 Psychrobacter sp. | reverse complement strand
GTAGCATGGATGATCGCCCACAGTTAAACGCTATCAATCGCTATCTCGATCGCAAAATGGAAGTCAGTGTCATTGAAGGCCTAGAAGCCAAAAAGACTTATGTTCCTAGCGAAAACAAAGGTGGTCGTGGCCGTGGTCGCGGACGCTCAGGTGGCGGTCAAGGCCGTGGTCGTTCAGGCGGTGGTTATGCTGGCAAGTCTAGCGGCGGTGGTCAAGGCCGTGGTCGCTCAAACGATAGCAACACTGGTCAACGCGCAAGCAATGACAGCGGCTATCAAGGTAAGCCACGTGACTCATCTGGTAAGCCAAATGAGCGCTCTGGTGGCAAGCCATATCAAGGTAAGCGTAGCGGTGGCCCTAGCCGCGGTGATGGCACTGGCGTTCCACGCGGTGATCGCGCTGCAACGGGTCGCGGTCGTCCAAGTGGTAGCCAAGGTCGCCCAGCAGGTCGTTCTGATAGCCGTGGTCAAGGCCGTCCAACTGGCGGTAACCGTGGTAGAAACTCGTAATAAAGTGATTGCTTGCGCTAATAAAGGCTTAATATAAAGCCATATATTTAAACGTATTGCGTAGCACGAAAAAAAGCCAGATACTTGTTATCTGGCTTTTTTGTGTTTGCTGTTCCGTCCTATAAGTGTCAAAACCCTGTTAGAGCCAAGAGTAATCAGACAATACTTGCTTGCGTGTCTTTTTGGCCTTGTCTATACTGACCCATTTTTATAAATTGAAATTACTCAAAACATCCGGAGCGCTTTGATGCCCGCCATCTCAAATTTAGAAATTGATAGTCTGCCATTAGCGTTTGGCATCATCATGGCCATCATCGGCTTGGTTTTTTATACTCAAGGCTTGCCAGGGAAGTTTTGGCGCCGTTTTTATGCCGTATTGCCAGGGATTGTTCTGTGCTGTTTTATACCCGCGACGCTCAACAGCTTAGGGGTGTTTGCAGACGGTGTGGGCTCGCAAATTTATGGCTTTACAGCTACCTATCTATTGCCAGCCAGTTTATTGCTCATGACCTTGTCGATGGACGTTCCCAAGATACTTGGCTTGGGCTGGAAAGCGATTGCGATGTTTTTCGCTGCCAGTATCGCCATTGTGATCAGTGGCCCGATGAGTTTGGGTGTGGCCAAATGGGTGTCGCCCCAGATGTTTGCCGATGATACTTTATGGCGCGGGTTTTCGGCGGTCGCTGGCAGCTGGATCGGCGGCGCGGCAAACCAAGCGGCGATGAAAGAGCTGTTTGGCGTCAGTGATGACTTGTTTGGTATGATGATATTGGTCGACACCACCAATGCGTCGTTATGGCTACTGGCTATCTTGGTAATGGCTAAGCATAGCGATAAGATAGATCGTCTATTGAAAGCCGATAGCAGCAGTATTCATAAGGTCATCAAAGCGGTAGAAAGCTACGAGCGTGATCATGCGCGTCCAGCGACACTGAATGATTTGATGGTGATGTTTGGGCTGTGCTTTGCCATGGTAGGGGTCGCGCACTTCGTCGGTGGTCAAATCGCAGGGTTCTTTGCGCCCTATAGTTGGGCAGTACAATACAGCTTTGCCAGTAGCTTTTTTTGGATGGTGGTGATCATTACCTTGATAGGGGTTGGCTTTTCATTCACTAAGGTTCGCAGGCTTGATCATGTGGGCGCATCAAAAATCGGTACGGTATTTATCTTTGTACTGATTGCTGCGATTGGTATGCAAATCAATCTAGCGGGTATTGTCTCACAGTGGCGACTGCTTTTAATCGGCCTGCTATGGATGAGTATTCATGTGCTGATTATATTTGCTGTCGCTAGACTCATTCGTGCACCGTTTTTCTTTTTGGCAGTCGGCTCCAATGCCAATACTGGCGGGGCATCATCAGCACCGATTGTGGCGACGGCCTTTCATCCATCGCTTGCGCCAGTGGGTGTGTTTTTGGGTATCTTGGGTTATGCAGTTGGTACTTTTGGCGGTTATATCAGTACGCAATTGATGCGCTTGGTGGTAGCGTAAACAGTAACATCAAAGCAGTAATACGGA
>DAIPIF010000321.1:0-2030 GCA_036770925.1 Psychrobacter sp. | reverse complement strand
TCATGGGCTCAGAAGGCTATTTGCTCAATCAGTTTTTATCGCGTCATGTCAATAAGCGTACGGATGAATACGGCGGCGATATTCATAACCGTATGAAGTTTGCGGTTGATGTGGTGAAGGCAGTACGCGAAGCCACAGGTGCAGATTTTATTATATTATTTCGTCTGTCGGTGATTGATTTGGTCAAAGACGGCAACGTCATGGACGAGGTTATCACGGTCGCCAAAGCATTAGAATCCGCCGGCGTGACCATCATGAATACCGGTATCGGCTGGCATGAAGCGCGTGTGCCGACCATTGTCACCAGTGTGCCGCGTGGCGCTTTTGTGGATTTTACCGCTGAAATTAAAAAGCACCTCAGCATTCCGATGATAGCGGCAAACCGTATCAATATGCCAGAGACCGCAGAAGACATCGTTGCCAGTGGGCAAGCCGATATGATTCAAATGGCGCGTCCGTTTTTAGCTGATCCGCATTGGGTCAATAAAGCCAAAAACGGTCAAGCCGAGCGTATCAATACTTGTATCGCCTGTAACCAAGCCTGCCTCGACCATACCTTTGAGAATAAACGCTCAACCTGTCTGGTCAATCCACAAGCCTGTTATGAGACGGAATTGGTTTATAGCAAAACCAAAAAACCGCAAAAAGTAGCGGTTATCGGTGGCGGGGTCGCTGGCATGTCAGCCGCGCATGTTGCCGCGCTACGTGGGCATGAGGTGACCTTATTTGAAGCCAAAGATATCTTGGGCGGACAGTTTAACTACGCCAAAGTCATCCCTGGTAAAGAAGAATTCTTTGAGACCATTCGCTACTATATCAATGAGCTTGAACATTTAGGCGTTGAGATTAAACTCAATACCAAAGTCGATAAAGCCATGTTAGAAAAAGCCAAATTCCACCATGTCATCGTCGCCACTGGCGTCGTCCCAAGAAGTCTGGCAGGCAAGTTAGAAGGCGCGGATTTACCACAAGTGATGAGCTATGCTGAACTGCTCTCGGGTGAAAAATCAGTCGGTGATACCGTCGCGGTTATCGGTGCGGGCGGCATTGGCTTTGATGTCAGTGAATATCTCACCGCGCGTCATGGTCAGCCGCTCGATGAGCTAGGGTCTGAGCTCTTAAAAGATCCAAGCTATCGTCCAAAAGCGCAATCCATAAGTGACTGGCGTGAAGAGTGGGGCGTCACTGATGATGCTAACTATCAAACGGAGGGTGGGTTGATTCAGCCTGAAGCCATCAAGCCTGTGCGCCAAGTGTACTTAATGCAGCGTACCAAAGGTCGTTTGGGCAGTGGTCTCAATAAAACTTCGGGCTGGGTACATCGCGCCCATGTCAAATCGCACGGCGTCATCCAAGTATCAGGTGCGCAGTACGATAAAATCACCAATGAAGGTATTTGGATTACCAATAACCAAGGTCAAAGCCAGTTACTGCGTGTCGATAGCGTGGTCGTTTGTGCCGGTCAAGAGTCCGTCGTTGAGCTGATGCCCAATGTCGGTGATGCACCAGACGCGCAATATCATCTAATTGGTGGCGCTAAGCTTGCGGCGGAGCTCGATGCCAAACGCGCGATACGTGATGGGGCTGAGGTGGCAGCGGGGATTTAAGCAGTCAGTTAAAGCACAAGTTCTAAATTAAAAAACGGCAGAGAAATGTCTTCTGCCGTTTTTTGTATTTTGTTATTGGTGCAAATAACCAAAGGCTATCTTATTTCTAAAAATTAACCTTCCATTTCTGTAACTAACCACTTTGAAAAGTCATCAATTTGCGCTGCTAAATCAGATTGCGCTTCGCTCAGTTTATGAAGGTTAGTTTGCACCTCATGCTTGTTATATTTAATGCCAGTTAGCGACGCTTTTAATGCCTCAATCAATTCAACATTGAGCGCATCAGAGAAGATAACCACCTCCGTAATCACCGCTTGCTTCACATCGAGGTGCAAGTCAATAATGCCCCAATCAAAGCGTGTCTCTATGTGATGAGTAAACTCAGGCGTCTTACCAAAGCGCCAATCCCAATCCGCCATTTGC
>DAIPIF010000320.1:0-2045 GCA_036770925.1 Psychrobacter sp. | reverse complement strand
ATCCGACCGATCTGTTAGCTGACGATGCAACGCTTGCAGCGACAACGGATAGTCTAGAGACACTTTTGGACGATGACTCACGCTACGACATGTGTCGGCGTGCCGCTTTGGCAGTAGAGCTACTACACACCTATTCACTGGTACACGATGACTTGCCTTGTATGGACGATGACGACCTGCGTCGTGGACAGCCGACCGCTCATATCGTCTTTGAAGAATCAACCGCACTGCTAGCAGGCGATGTACTGCAAACATTAGCCTTTGAAGTATTGACTGCCGACCTACCAAGCTTTGCCCCTTTTGATGCCAGTATAGCCAATCAGCTGTTGGCGGTTTTTGCACCGCGTGCGCGACGTATGGTCTCAGGTCAGATGCTCGATCTAAACGCAGAGGCCAGCACTGATATTTCACAAGAGGATCTAGAAGCCATCCACCGTGATAAAACAGGAGCACTCATCGAAGCTGCTATGCTCATGGGTGGGATTTGTGCTGGTGCGACTGCTCCGCAGCGTATGGCATTACAAGAATGCGCGCAACATATTGGTCTCGCCTTTCAAGTACAAGATGACATCTTAGACGTCACCACCAGTACCGATGCTTTGGGCAAACCTGCTGGCAGCGATGAAAAGTTAGACAAGTCTACTTATGTGAAATTGATGGGCGTAGACGCTGCCAAAAGCTACGCGCAGTCACTGTTTGATGACGGACGCGCAGCCATCGTTCGTGAGTTGAGCAGCCGTGAGCTTAATGACAGTGCAGATAATCAAGCGCTTATTGCTCTAATAGAATGGCTCTGGGCACGTAAAAAGTAAGCGCTCGCTATAAGTATAAAAAAGGGCTATATAAATAATGGCAAACCATCTTCCGCGTATTTACCTTGGCACTGGCGGTTATAGCGACACCGACCTGCTCGGTACGCTATATCCAACTGGCACCAAGAAGACGGACTTTTTACGGGAGTACGCCAAGCAATACGGCGCGGTTGAGATTAATAGCACCTTTTATGCACCTATTGGACAAAAAGCCTTTGCCGGTATGGTCAATAAAGCCTATGTGCAGGCGGACAGTGAGTTAAAGTTTGCCGTCAAGCTACATCAAGACTTTACTCATGCACGCAGAGGCACTGCCGAACATGCGCAAGCGTTTCTAAATGCTCTCACGCCACTTATCGAAGCCAACGCTCTCGCGCCACTACTGCTGCAATTCCCGCATGGCTTTGATCGTACCCGTGAGCATCGTCTATATCTGGCAAATCTGGTCAGTTGGTTTAAGGACTATCCGTTAGCCGTTGAGTTTCGTCATAACGGCTGGCATACCCCGCAAGTGGTCGATAGTTTCACTGAGCAAGGGCTAATTTGGTGCAGCGTTGATTATCCCAAAGTCAGCGGTCTACCGCCGTCACGATTGATATTTACCGAGCGCACCGGCTATCTGCGCATGCATGGTAATAATCTAAACTGGTGGGATGCCATGAGCGCAGCCGACCGTCATGATTATCGCTATAGCGAGGCGGAGATGCAGGATTGGGCGCAAGCCATTGCCAATCAGCGTCAGCACTTTGATACGTTGTATATCTTCTTTCAAAATACCGTCAAGGCGCATGCGTTTTATAATATTGCGATGTTACGTGAGGCGTTGGGTAAGTTTGGGTTTGAGGTATTGTGAGATAATATTGATCCGCGCAGGGTGCGTTCAACGCACCAATAGCCTTTAAAGCAGTGCATGGCACGCACCCTACAAAAACTAAACCAAAAAAAGGACGCCTCTCAGCGTCCTCTTTTTTAATCAAATACTAAGTGTTTAAAACTTACTCTTCAACACCAGCATCTTGACCTTTATATTTTGCGTTTGCGTAGTCCCAGTTCACTAGCTTGTCTAGGAACGTATCAACATAGTCAGGACGACGGTTACGATAATCGATATAGTAAGCATGTTCCCACACGTCGCAAGTCAATACAGCAACTTGGTCATGTGCTAATGGGGTATCAGCATTAGCTGTTTTGGCGATAGACAATTTGCCACCGACTTTATCAGCCACTAGCCAT
>DAIPIF010000319.1:0-2052 GCA_036770925.1 Psychrobacter sp. | reverse complement strand
TAAATGGAGAGAGTAATGGCTTTTGATACTGATGTAATTGATGACAGCGTAGAGCATGACGCGCCGCAAGCTGAAAATGAAGCCGTTGAGGAGGACGCGCAAGCAGAACCTGAAACAGAACAAGCGCAAGATGACAGCGACAATGACGGCAATGAGCAGTCAGAGGGCGAACCGTCCAACGACGAACCCACGCCCGACAAGAAGCCCAGTCGAGCCAGTGAGCGTATTCAGCAACTGGTCGATGAACGTAACGCGGCTAAAGCTGAGCTTGAGCAATTAAGACAGCAATCGCAGCAGCCAAAGCCGCGTGAGCAATCAGCAGACGGTGCGCCAGTCAAGCCGAATATTGATGACTTCGACCTTGAGACAGGGCTTGATGATTATTTCGCAGCGCAAGCGGAGTACGAAGAAAAACATCAAGACTGGAAACTTGACCAGCGCTTAAAGCAGCGTGAGCAATCACAAAAGCAGCAAGCGCAAGACGCTGAGATTCAGGATAACTTTAAAACTCGCTTTGATACTAACCCAAAGTTTAAAGATGATTTTCAGCAGCTCGCGGTCATGATGCAAGACAAGCCGGTCACCGCTGACCCAATGCAGCTATACGGCATTGATGACGCGCTCGATATTGTGCAAGAGATTGCTGCTAATCCCGATTTGTACTATGAGATTGCGGACATGACCGAGCAGCGTCAGTATGCAGAGTTTGGCAAATTGCACGCGCAGATTCAATCACGCAAATCAGCACCGAAAGCCGCAAGACAGTCCAAAGCACCACCACCGCCCAATCACACTAAAGCAAATGCACCAATCAAACGTGATATCTATAGCGGATCAGATGACGAGTTCATGGAATCACGGGGACTATAAAAGGATATAAGATATGCCAAGCGTAAACAGCAATAACAAAGTATTAACCCATGATGTCGTAGCAAAAGAAGCGGCGGCAATGTTGGTCGAAGAATCGCAATTTATCAAAGCGATTAACCGCAGCCGTGAGAAAGAATTTAATAAAGATATGAGCGGCTATAAAGTCGGCGATACGGTGCGTATTCGTATTCCGCCAACGCCTGTAGTGACTGATGGGCATATCTTTAAGCAAGCCGATGCTGATGAAAACGCTATTGAGCGCTCAAGCACGTTAAAAATTGACACTCAAAAACACGTTGGTCTATCGTTTGGTGCCGCAGAACAAGCGCTATCACTGACCAACTTTAAAGAGCGCTTTTTGCGTCCTGCGATTAACTCACTAGCGACAACCGTCGATGCGGATTTATTGCAGCGTGCTATCGTGTCAGTCAATAACATGACGCTCATGTCAGCATTAGAAGCCCATCCAACAGCCGCATGGGGTCGCGCTCGCACATTGATGAACCGCTCATTAACGCCGTCATCCGACCGCATGTGCATGCTGTCTAGCGACTTGACCAATAAGATTGTTGATCCAGCGGGTACGTTATTTAATCCAACCGCTGAAATCGCGAAGCAGTGGAAAGAGGGTTATATCGGTCGCAGCCGTGGCTTTGAGTTTGTCGAATCCGAGCATATCTATCGTCAAGCGACAGGTACTCACACTAAGACTGGCATGAGCGTATCAGGCGCAGGTCAGACGGGCAATATGCTAACAGTCGCCGGTGTCACTAACGGTCAAACGATTAAAAAAGGCGAAGTGTTTACGATTGCGGGGGTTAATCAAATCCATCCGATTACTCGTCAGCCGTTTGACGCGCCATTGCAGTTTGTGGTGATGGAAGATGTGACTGCGGGCGGCACCACTGCCACGGTTAAGGTTTACCCTGAAATCACACCCGCCAAGGTAGCCGCACAAAGCAAATCTAATGCCACGGTATTAGCAAGTCCTGCCGCCGCTGCCGCTATCACGTTTACGATGAACAGTGAATCGTTGGTAGAGCAAGCGCTTTGTTTCCAAAAAGATGCCTTTGCCGCTGCCTTTGCACCGCTTAAAGTGCTGTCAGGCTTAGAGGGTTATACGTTTAACGCCAGTACCATGGCGCTACGTGTGCAGACTGGCGGCGACTTTATCAATGATAA
>DAIPIF010000318.1:0-2061 GCA_036770925.1 Psychrobacter sp. | reverse complement strand
AGCTGCACATAGTCGCCCTTTTCAACACCGAGTTGTTTGGCTTCATTAGGATGGATAGTCAGCGTCGGCACAGATTCATGTTGATTGAGCTGTGGCGCCAGTCCTGTGCGGGTCATGGTATGCCACTGATCACGCAATCTACCGGTAATAAGGCGTAGATCCACGGTCGATGAGTGACCGTTATGCAGCTTATCGCGCCTGTCATCCTTTTTTCTATTATCGCTCGCTATATTATCGCTTTCTGTTTTGTCATTAGCTTTCGGTCTTGAGCGACGCTGATGCCTATTAGGTAAGCTGGCACTATCTGAGGGTGTAATAGCGATAAAGTTTGAGTGCGCCATCGTGATTCGCTGGTCGCCCCATTGAAAGGGAGTCATCACATCATAAGCCTCAGGGCTTAATCTTGATAGACACGTGCCTGTGTTTTGCTGTCCATATTGACGATTTGGCTTTGACCCTATGGATAATATTGAGAAACCTTTGGCCAAATTCAGATAGCGCGGTTGATTGCTAATAGAGGGCACTTGGCTAGGATCGTTTTTATAAGCGGTCAATGCCACATACTCATTGAATATCTCGCTAGGATGCTGGTAATCAAACCCAGCTAGCCCCATGCGGGTAGCCACTTGAGACAGTATCCACCAGTCAGGCTTAGCGAGTCCTAGTGCAGGCTTCAATGCCCGTTGTCTTGAGATTCGCCGCTCAGAATTGGTGACTGTGCCTGACTTTTCGCCCCAACCTTGTGCTGGTAATACAATATCTGCGCACTTCACCGTATCGCTGTCTACCGAGCAGTCAGAGACTATTACCAAGTCACAAGCCGCTAATGCGCGGCGAAATTTATCCGCTTCAGGTAAGCTCACGACTGGATTGGTCGCCATAATCCAAATGGCTTTGATACGCCCATCTAAGATAGCATCGGCAGCATCACAAGCTTGGATGCCAACCTCTGGCGCAATAGACTGCGGTGCCTGCCAAAAGTCAGCCACCAGTTGACGATGAATACCATTACTCAAATCTAAATGTGCCGCCAGCAAATTAGCCAGCGCCCCGACTTCACGGCCACCCATAGCGTTTGGCTGACCAGTGAGTGAAAACGGACTGGCGCCTACTTTTCCTACGCGTCCGGTGTACAGATGACTATTGATAATGGCATTGACCTTGTCGGTGCCACTTTTTGATTGGTTAACGCCCATACTAAACGCGGTCACTGTCTTGTCATTGGCAGCAACTAGCTCATAGAACTGGCGTATAAGGTCAGCGCTGATTTTACATGCTTGAGCGACTTTGTCGATGCTCCACGTCTTGGCAGCCTCCAAAGCGAGATCGACATCATTACATTGCCTGAGATAACGCTTATCGCAACAACCTTGCTGCTTAAGATAGTGCAACAACCCATTGTATAAATGCGTATCGGTGCCCGCTGCTATTGGTAAGTGCAAATCTGCGAACTCACAGGAGTCCGTACGACGCGGATCAATGACAATCAGCTTTTTACTGGGATCAATTTTTTTGGCGGCCAAAAAACGTCCAAACAAAATAGGATGGCACCATGCCATGTTTGAGCCCACCAGCACTAATAAATCGCAGGACTCTAAGTCCTCATAATTACCAGGCACCAAATCAGCGTCAAAGGCACGTTTGTGCCCTGCTACTGCAGAAGACATACATAGGCGTGAGTTGGAATCAATATTATTATTACCGATAAAGCCTTTGATAAACTTATTGGCGACGTAATAATCCTCAGTGAGTAGCTGTCCTGAGACATAAAACATGATACTGTCGCGACCATGCTTGGCGATCGTGTCGTTTAAGCGCGTGGCAATATCATCTAAGACGTTATTCCAATCGGTAGGCTTTGTAAGTGGCTCATCAGATATGTCGATAGCGTTAAAATCATTAACCAATTGCATGGGTCGATGCTGTAGCATTACCGCTTGCTTGTTTTGATAGTAAGGCTTAGTTAAGCGTCGCTCACTGCCTAAAGTTTGTGCCAGCGCACTGCCTTTTGAGCATAGTTTACCAAAGTTAGCAGGATGTTCAGGATCTCCTTTTACGCTC
>DAIPIF010000317.1:0-2067 GCA_036770925.1 Psychrobacter sp. | reverse complement strand
TGCGAATGGTTTTGGCATTTTGGGTGATATCCTCGCCCGTTTGCCCATCACCGCGGGTCACCGCTTGAGTAAATTGACCATAGGCGTATTTGAGTGACACCGCCAAACCATCTAGCTTTAATTCAATCTCATATTCGGGATTTTTTTGCGCGTCACTCAAGCGCTCATTGACACGGCGCATAAAGCCATGCAGCTCATCATAATCAAACACATTGCCCAGTGATAACATCGGCATATCATGCTGCACTTGGGTAAAGGCAGAAAGCGGCACATCGCCGACTTGCTGAAT
Organism: Psychrobacter sp.; assembly: GCA_036770925.1. Classification (GTDB taxonomy): domain Bacteria; phylum Pseudomonadota; class Gammaproteobacteria; order Pseudomonadales; family Moraxellaceae; genus Psychrobacter. Next base: position 1,778 of record DAIPIF010000317.1, on the reverse strand, counting down.
CGGGCTATCAGGCTGAATGAAATCAGGATATTGTGCTTCTAGCTCAATTAAAGAGCGGCGCAATTGGTCGTACTCGCTATCTTCTAAGACAGGATTATCGAGTACATAATAGGCGTAATTATGAGTTTTGAGGGCGTCAATAAGTGTGCGCATTTGCGTAATCATGGCGCGGTTAGTGTCCACTGTTTCGGCTTGTTGACTGCTATTTAGAGTTTTATTTGAGGTATTTTTTGAGGTATTGTTTGATATAGTTGAGTCAGTCATAATCGGTATCTAAGCTATTAAAGATGCCGATATGATAACAAGTTTGCAGGTTTAGGGAAGGATAAAGGCGGCAAATAATAGATTTTATTTGCCGCCTTTTTTGTATTATGTTATCTCGTGTGCAAGCTTTAATACGTTAAATGTTTAGTCTTCATAATCACGCACTTGATTGCGCAGTTGCTGCTTATATTCAGGGCTGATAGGTTCATTATGTTCATCAAGAATCATCGCATCCAAATCATTTGCCATCAAGTAAGCCACGCTCATCATGCTATCAAAGCTCAATAAGGCTTGCGGATGTGGCAACGATAAAAACACCACCAAACCGGTATACGTGTTGGTCGCGACGCTATGCGGGTCAAAGGGTGCAACGCCTTCATCAGTCATGCCCATCATACTAAACCACAGCATGCCGGTGCCGTCTTTTTGCTCATAACGGTGAAACATATTCATCGCGCCAAAACGCAGACCATATTTATCCACTAGATTTAACAGGTCACGACCACGAATAAGGGTGGGCGGACGATCGCGATACTGATAAGGCAAAATAGTAATATTAATATTGTCTTGGGCATTAAGCAGTGGCGCGTTTTGCTCTTGGTCAACCGGCTCTGATAAATGTTTATCAAGGATGGGGCTGTTATCTGTGAAGCTGGGCTCCTCGACCGTATCCACTATCGGCATAATATTATCCGTCGCAGACATGAGACTTGAGAACGGATCAGGCTCCTCCTCATTGTCCAGTGCTGCGTCATCGCGCAGCTGAGTCGCTAAATGGGCAAATTCGCTATCATCAGCACGGCGCTGCTCCGCCTGCCACTGGGCATAATCTGCCGCATCATCCGCGCGCTCATCCAGCGTCGGGGTATGAGGCGCGTGATGCGTCGGCTCTGGACTCGCGGGCGCTTCGTCCTCCAGCACCGCATGAAGATAATCACGATTCGGCGCAATCACGGTTTCACCGGCAACCGTATCCTCAAAATCTGGCTGATCAATGATATTACGCTCATGACGCGGGATAATAGGAATGCCATTTTTATCATATTGAACCGTAGCTACTTCACCGTTTTGGCGTTGCTGTGCGCTACGAATGACCATAAACAGCCCTGCGAGCACAATAAATGCAGCAATGGCAATGAATATAAACTGAATAGTGGTCATGAGAGAGATATCCTAATACGTATGACAGAGGGGATAAAAGGGAGAATAAAGCACAATATTCTAGCATGGCTAACCCATGCCGTCACCATATTGTGACAGCATCGGGCAGACAGCGCCATATCTCTACCGCTAGTTCTCAAGATACTGTGCCGCCTCGTCGAGCGAGACGCTAACCAAAGTAGAAATACCCGCGCTTGGCATGGTGACGCCTTTTAATTCATCAGCAATCTGCATCGTCAGCTTATTATGACTGATAAAGATAAACTGCAAATCGTCGGCTAACTCATGAATAAGACTGGTAAAGCGGGCGACGTTGGCATCATCAAGCGGCGCATCGACTTCATCAAGCACAC
>DAIPIF010000316.1:0-2095 GCA_036770925.1 Psychrobacter sp. | reverse complement strand
ATTGATACGCTGCGCCGTTTGTGTCGAGCCGGTAAAAATAACGCCTGCGATATTATCCGCCGCAGTCAGTGCGCCGCCAACCTCTCCGGCACCAGTGACAAACTGCAATGCTTGCACTGGCACGCCCGCTTGATACATCAATTGCACGGCAAAATGGGCGATTAAACTGGTCTGCTCGGCAGGCTTGGCAACCACGGTATTACCTGCGGCAAGAGCGGCAACGATTTGTCCCGTATAAATGGCAATCGGAAAATTCCACGGGCTAATACAGACAAAAGTACCGCGCGCTTTATAAACTTGCCGTAGTAGATTACCCTCCAAATCAGTAAACTCATGTGCCTCTAGCGCTAAGCGCTCGGCTTCATCGGCATAAAACCGACAAAAATCAACCGCCTCTTTAATCTCATCGATACTATCCTGCATGGTCTTGCCCGCTTCAACCTGACACAATGCCATAATCTCAGCATAATTGGCTTCATACAAATCGGCAATATTACGCAATATCGTCGCACGTTTGGCGGCGGGCACAGCTTGCCATGACTGTTGACCGGCGATGGCGGCATCAATCGCTTGGCGGGCGATATCCGCATTGGCGTATTGTACTGTACCAGCCATCACCGCATGATTCCACGGCGCGTATACCGTATGGCTTTCAAGACTAGAATTAGGCTCAAAAGATTTATCAAGCATCTGCCCATTAATAATAGGCGCGGCTGACCATGTTTTTTGTAATTGTTTATCAAGCGCCGCTTTTAGAGGTAACCACTGCGATTCAACGAAGATATTGGGTCCAAAACTGGCACGCCGCGCGCCATAAATATCTAGCGGCAGTGGAATCTCTGGATTGTGCAGCGTCGCATTGGCAAGCAATTTATCATACGGATGCACGGTGAGCTTATCAATAGGATAAGACTTATCTAATAACTGATGTACAAAGGAGCTATTCGCGCCATTTTCAAGTAAACGGCGCACCAGATAAGGCAATAAATCTTTATGGGCACCGACGGGCGCATAAATACGCACAGGGATTTTGTAAGTTTGCAAAATATGGTCATATAGCGCGTCCCCCATACCGTGCAGACGCTGAAACTCATAATCCTTGTGGGCGCTCATGGTCATCACGGCGGCTAGCGTATGCGCGTTATGGGTGGCAAACTGCGGCCAAATCAGCCCACGCAAATGCTCGGATAATAAAAAACGCGCACAGGCTAGATAGGCGGTATCGGTGCCCTCTTTACGTGTCCAAACTGGATAACCGGACAGCCCTTTTTGCTGCGCCAGTTTAATCTCAGTATCCCAATACGCGCCTTTCACCAAACGTAGCGGAATACGGTCACCCACCTCAGTCGCTAAACGTGCCAGCCATGCAAAAATAGCAATCGCCCGTTTAGAATAGCCTTGCACTACTAAACCTAAACCATCCCAATTGGCGGTCAAACTATCACGGTATAGTGACTCAAACAGCTTTAGCGATATCTCCAAACGGTCGGCTTCTTCAGCGTCAATACTGATATCAACATTGACCGCGCGCGCCGCCTCTATGAGTAGCAAACAACGCTGACGCAGCAGTCCCATGACTTGCGCGGCTTGAGTCGCCTCATAGCGCGGATGCAATGCGGATAATTTAATAGAAACAGAAGGCTTAGGCATGCCGTCTTTAACGGTTATGCTCGCCGTTGACTTAATCGCATGCAGATAATCATTGAAGTAGCTTTCGGCATCTTTATGAGTAATTGCCGCCTCACCCAGCATATCGAACGAATAGGTATAGCCTTTATCGCGATAAGACTGGCTGTTTTTATTGGCATCCTCAATGGTTTCGCCCAACACAAACTGATGCCCCATGATACGCATGGCTTTTTGCATCGCAGCACGTATCACCGGCTCGCCCATCTTTTTGGTCATTCTATCCAAAAATCCTGCCGCCGTGGTTTTACTATCGATACTGACCACCCGCCCCGTCATCATCATGCCCCACGTTGAGGCATTCACCATAAAGCCGTTGTCATCTTTGAGGTGCTTTTTCCAATCGGCAACACTCATTTTGTCACGAATGAGCGCATCGGCGGTATCGCTATCAGGCACTCGAATTAAG
>DAIPIF010000315.1:0-2101 GCA_036770925.1 Psychrobacter sp. | reverse complement strand
CCGACTTCATCGCGATGGATAACCAATTGCTGCGTGGGCAGCGCATGCTCGACTTTATACTGTTTTACTCGGGTCAAAATATCCACTAATAAGATATCCTGTTTACCATAAAACTCAATAATATCAATGGCATTAACATAGCAACGCAGCTGAATCACATAGCAATCTTGACGCAATGCCAAAATATTTGCCTGATTCCACTCCTGATTGGTCAATTCATGCTCATTGAGCAAGGTATCTAAGTCTTTGACCATCGCAAAAATGACTTCGATATCGGCACTGCGTTTGATATATAAATTATGCAAAAAATGAAACATATCACGCGAGGTATAGTTCTCAATTTGCATCGAGGAAAAATCACCGTTAGGCACCGTCACCACCGTGCGATTAAGGGTACGCACTCGTGATGAGCGAATACCAATATCGATAACCGTGCCCTCTTGTGTGCCAAATTTACAGTAATCACCGATACGCACGGGGGTATCCGCCACCACCACCACACTACCGACTAAGTTTTCGATGGTCTTTTGGGCACCCAATGCCAATGCCAAACCACCAACCCCTAATGCCGCAATACCCGTGGTTAAGTCAAAGCCTAAATTGCCAAAAATAACAATCACGGCAAATATTAATAACATCGCTTTGACGACTTTACGCAGCAAGCCTAAAATAGACACCCGTTCAATATAGTTTTTTCGATAGCTTAAATTAACCGCTTGGGTTGAGATGACATCGACCAGACGCATGAGTAACCACGTCAGCGCCACCCACGAGGCAATGTCGGTAAAGCGATTAATTGGCTCACGCAGCGTGACAGATACCCCTGCATAAACCATTATCTCTGATAACATTAACGCCATAATGACCACAGCAAGTGGCAATATAATTTTATTAGGTAACGGTAAAGGCGTGTGTCTTATGCGCGGATAAAGCACTCTTAAAAAATGATATAGCAGCCACACAAACAAATAGGTCAATATAAAACTACCGATAGTCAGCACGATAGCCGCAGCCAAATCCGTCAGCTCATAGCCAAACAGACTCTCACCATCGAGCGCCTCAAAGGTATAGCGATTGACCAAAGTCGGCTCGGTATTTTCGATTACCTCAGGTATCGCGCTCAAGGTATCATTAGAAAACTGCCAATACTGCTCGCCGGTATCAGATACCACACGCTCCAATATTAACGGGACACTTTTATCATTGATATTAATCACGCCGACATTTTCTTGGCTGGCGGGCAGCTGATCACTTAAATTGCCTTCAGCGATATTACTGATTTGCAAATCAGGCTGAAACCGTCCGCCTGTATCCAGCGCTTGCTTAAATTGACGCACAATAGTGGTTGGATTATCCGCTTTAGATAAATTGAGATAATTACTGGCTAATAAATAGTCGTTTTCACCAAGCGCACGAATGAAGCCTTGTACCGTTTGCCGCGGCGTATCCCGACCAAATGAATCCGATATCGGCGCGCGTACCACCTTGTCGCTGCTGCCACTAATACCAAGTAAACTACCTTCAGCCGCTGATACCGTAGATGGCAGTAGCAGACTGACACTTAGCATCAGCAAAAAGGCGACGACCATGCGAGTTGCCAAGCGCCGTACTTGAGAGCATAAGGAGGATAGAGTGATATTTAAGCCATGCTGAATAGACAAAACAAACCTCTTAACATTAGATAAGACCAACCACATTTAAAGCGGACAAAGATAAGTGCTATGATAGCAACTATTTATTACTGCCGTATTTTTGATTGCTGATTTTTAGGGCTTGGGTTTTGACAGCCCCTTTTATCAGCATCCTACTGCCCTTAAGATGAAATTATTTCAGTTTAAGATGAATAAACATTAGCTGAAAAAGGTTTATAAACCAGATAATTTTATAGATAATGGCGACTTGTTATTTAAATATTACTTTTTGTAATTTTTGGCGTCTGGGCTTTCGCTTCTGTAACTTTTTACCCTGCTCAATTTAGGATTAAACTTTGGAATTTAATATGGCTTTACCACGTTCATCTTCGACCACCTATCTGCGGTTTTGTATCTTAAGTGCTTTAGGCGTATTTGCTATGAGTGCCACAGCAGCGACTGTTGATAGT
>DAIPIF010000314.1:0-2109 GCA_036770925.1 Psychrobacter sp. | reverse complement strand
GATGACTTTATTCGTCGCTTCCGTGCTAAGGCCAGTAAAGCCAAGCAAGCACAGAGCCGTATCAAGCAGCTAGAGCGTATGGCGGATCTATCACCAATGATGGCGGATAACCCGTTCTCCTTTAAGTTTTATGAGCCGGCACACATGAGTAGCCCACTGATTGAACTGACTAAGGCTGATATTGGCTACAGTGATACGCCACTATTGTACAATGCCAATGTGCAAGTAACTCCCGATACACGACTTGGGCTGCTCGGTATGAATGGCGCTGGTAAATCAACTTTGATCAAAGCCTTGGTTGGTGAGCTGGGCGTGCTGTCTGGGACTTACACCGTATCTGATACGCTCAAACTTGGTTACTTTAATCAGCATCAAATGGATACCCTAGATGCCGAAGCGACGCCAATGGAGATGCTACGCCGCTTGGCGGGCAAGACTTCCGACGCGTTATTGCGCTCATTCTTGGGTAGTTTTGACTTCCGCGGTGAGCGTATTGATACGCCAAGTAAGCTATTCTCGGGCGGTGAACGTGCTCGTTTAACCTTGGCATTGATTGTCTGGCAACGTCCAAATGTCCTAGTACTTGATGAGCCAACCAACCATTTAGACTTACAAATGCGTCAAGCTTTGACGTTGGCGTTGCAAGGTTTTGAGGGCGCAGTCGTTCTGGTCTCGCATGATCGTGAACTGATTGCCAATGTCTGCGATGAGCTATACCTCGTCCATGATGGCAAGATTGACGAGTTCGATGGCGATATCAGCGACTATGGTAAATGGCTAAGCGACAAACGCAAACAAGAGAATGCGCCAGAGAAAAACACTGGTAAGAAAAAAAGTAAAAAAGAGAGTAAGAAGTTTGTTTCACGTGAAACAAATAACAGTCAAGTAAGCAATAAAGCATCTGCTACGTCAGAAAAGACCAAAGCCGCGCAGCCAACGCTTAGTAAAGAAGAGCAGCGCAAGCTGGCCGCTGAACAGCGCAAGCTGACCGCACCTGTCCGCCGTGACATTGAAGAGACAGAAAAGACTTTGGCTAAGATTGATAAACAGCTGATTGCTCTTGAAGAAAAGCTTGCCGATACTGACCTTTATGAAGAGAGCCGTAAAACAGACTTATTAAAGTTGCTTGATGAGCAAACGGAGCTGCAACAACAGCATGGCGACAATGAAGAAAAGCTATTGCTTGCCATGACGACTTTAGAAGAGATGGAAGCCAGTTTTGAGTAAAGGGTTTCGATAAATGATGAATCAGCTATTATTTAAAAGTTGAACTATCACTTAAAAGTTGAATAGCAGCCATAAAAAAAGGAGAAGCACCAGCTTCTCCTTTTTTATTACATTATTGCTTACGGTATTTACCATCACCATAAGACAGAATCTTCATGGTAGTGGTACAAAGCTGACAGTTTATTTTATCAGCAGCGCCTTTAGATAAATCAAGAATTCGTCCTGGTGTAAAAGGACCTCTATCTGTGATTTTTACTATTACGCTCTGCTTTGTCTTTTTGTTGGTCACTTCTACTTCCGTACCAAACGGCAGCGTTTTGTGAGCAGCGGTCATAGCATTCATATTGAAGATACTACCGCTAGCGGTGCGTTTGCCATGAAATTTACTACCGTAGTAACTGGTGTTACCGGCAAAGACTGTGGTACTCAGCAGTAGCGATAACGTGACAACCAAAGACTTGATTAAATAAGACATTTAATACCTTTATGCAGTTTATAAGATAGACAGATACTCTTGCCTATAATATTCCTACTCCCTATGAGTACGAATAATGCACACATAATACAATAAATAACTTGCTCTTTCCTTACAGGTATGTAAAAAACGCTTGAGTTCAAAGTTTGCCAATGTGCATATGCTTGTTAATATGGGTATTCTATAAATAATTGGGTCATTTCGCCTCTAACTAAAAAGCCGCGTCTATTAGTTTGCACGAATTGACACTATGGCAACAGCGGTTAAACAACAATGATGCCAAAATCAAAATGGCATATAGTTGATACATTTTAAAACCGATACAGTGCTACTGGGATAAATTTTGTGCAGCCTCTGGAGTGCGAAGCGCACAGCAAGCAAGGAAAATTTGTACCAGTAGCACGACA
>DAIPIF010000313.1:0-2139 GCA_036770925.1 Psychrobacter sp. | reverse complement strand
AAATACCCGCGCATGGCGGGATTGTGGGCAATAAAAAACCGCCTCAATGGGCGGTTATTGTTAGGTTTGCTTTAATTGTCTTTGTGCGCTTCTTTATGTTCTTTCGCAATGCGCTCGTTTTCCTCATTGCGAACACCAATGAAGAATAAAGCCACAAAGAAAACAGTGATTGCTGTTGTTGTGATAAACATGATGATACCTCGCTAAGTCATAACTTGACTATAGAGCACTTAACGAGGTTTTGCAATTAAAAAGACTGTAGCGACTTGCTATCCTGCTCATCAACCTTTGTACCTGCCACGCGCTTAGCAACCTCATCACCTTTCTTTTCACCGACTTTTTCACCGGTAGCGGCTGAAATCTTGACGGCTGATTTCAGTATATTATCAAGCGCCGCTTGTTGTCCTGCGGGTAACTTGTTAGCAGCAAGCAATAGGTTTTTACCTGCCTTTGTGGTAAGTAGTGTTTTAGCTAGTAAAGCCATACTGCCGCCCGCCACTGCCGATTGAGGGCTTGCAATTGCACCACCAATGATAGCAACATCAGTTAGGCGCACGCCTGTTGGTGGGTTTTCTTTGAATTGACCGGCTCGCTCAACATGACGCATTAACTTAACAAAGCCGTCCATCTGCGCCTTATCTTGCTGATTAAATATGCGACCGTAAGGCTCTGCAAGGCGTTCAAACTCACCGGCAAACTTGGCGGGGCTAAAGTTGCCGGTACTTTCATAAGTAGCTTTGTTTAGCGCCTCATCTGCCATTTGGAAGCGCAATGTTGCCTGACCTTTTGCATCTAACGCATTGTAAAAATTGCTAGCTGCATCCCCTCTGCCCTTTTTTACAAACGTAGAGTAAATCTGATCGGGCGTAGTGCTCTGCGCCGCCTTAGTAAATGACTTCTCATTACCGCGCATCATACCTGCGTAAAACTTATCCGCTTTTTTATACGCTGTTTTGATGGCGGTATTACCTGAGCCGTTAGCAAAGTTAGATAAATCTGTTTCTGCTGCTGTGCGTAAGCGACCGAACACGCTTGAGGCGTAAGCATCGCCCTTACCTGCACCTTTGCCATACTCCTCCGCCAAGTTGCCTTGTGTTGAGCGTAAGCCTCGCATATTTGCAAACGTCTTAGGTTTTGCAACATCATCAATGTTTTTAAGCATCTCCGATAGCTCACGCACAACTACTTTGTTTGGCGAAATTGAGGCTGCTTGTTTATCCAGCTCGCTGACAATAGCAGCTCTCGTTCTTGTAGGCGACACAATATCATCGCCTGACTTGATAACCTCTTTCTGAACGCGGTCATATAGTTTTGATGCTATCGAGCTTTTGCGCCAACCTTGAATCTCTAAGCTCGCTTGCAGTAATTTACCTGAGTCATCACCTGCATCATTAACTATGCCAAGTATACGCCTTGCATTCTTATCGCCTGCTTGCGCTGCCATCTCAATCTTAGGTATGGCTTTAAAGTCCACATCATCAGCGATATTTTTTAACTGGCTAACGACTTTGGTTGCTGCTGTCTGCGCCTCTGCGTGTTGACCTGTTCTAAACTTACTAATACCAACGACCGGTACGCGCTCCAAGTGTGTTTCTGTGTTCTTGATAATGCCGCCGCCTTTAATATCACCGACCGACGTTCTAACCTTGTACTGCTTGCCTAAATCATCAATGATTTGTGACCCAGCGTCTAATCGACCTTTAACAGCGTTCGTACCTTTAGCAATAACCTTACTGGCACCTTTAGCAACAAGCTCACCACCTACCTGCCCTGCGGCTGCACCTGCTGCACCACCCGCCATTCTATAGAGGCGCTGATTTGGTACGTTATCATTTTCAGTAAGTTGCAAGCCACTGACTAATGCACCTCGCGCCGCTTGGTCTGCCACTCTTGCGCCCATCGTTGAGCCACCTGCGCCGTACATAAATGCAGGTAATGACGCGCCAATCTCACCTATCAATCGTGGTGCGTCACCACCTTTGCGGTTGGCTTTTAGTCGCTGCTTATCTGAGTAGTCGTTAAGTGCTTTATTATCGGCTCTGACTTGCGCTTCTGCACCTGTGCTTAAATTAGTGCCAAAAGCCCTGTTAATGCCCTTGTTGACCGTATCACCTGCAATGGCGATAGGTTGCAACATAC
>DAIPIF010000312.1:261-2152 GCA_036770925.1 Psychrobacter sp. | reverse complement strand
CGCGGGGCAATTGCTGACAGTGGTGCCGATTGGCTAACCATTCATGCGCGTACCAAAACCCAAGGTTATAAGCCGCCCGCTTATTGGGATAAGATTCAGAGCTTTAACTCGCTAGATATTCCAGTCATTGCCAACGGTGAGATATGGGATGCAGAGCAAGCACAAAACTGTATGGCACAGTCAGGCTCGCAGCATCTTATGCTTGGCCGCGGTGCAGTCACCCGTCCAGATTTGATTGCGCAGGTTGATGGCTTCAAAAAGAACCTAGAAAGTTTAGAGGCCTATACAGAACTCTCATGGCAAGATTTGATAGCGCATCAGATTAAGTTTTTAGAAGGACAGGCCAAAAATGATATCGTGCTGGTAGGGCGTTATAAGCAATGGCTAGGCATGCTCACTAAAGGCTATCGTGAGGCGCAGATACTATGGGAGAGCATTAAACGCGAAAAAAACAAGGCAACGATCATTAGTGCCCTGCAAAGCAGCGTGCAGTAACGCCGCCTTGATGGGCTTCTACGGTAATGAGCTATAAATGACAACCTAGACAACTAGGTACTCATACGAATCGCTAGATAAAACAACATAAAGCAGCAAGCCATTGACAGCGCCCATAATATCGAACGAAATATCGATAAATTAATAATATAGGCTACGCCATAACCAATCCGAATAAAGACATACAACCAGGCCAAGTTGTTAATTATTGACTGTGGCACAAAAAATAGCATCGCTACCAATACCGCTACTAAAAACACGGGCAAAGTCTCAAAGCTGTTTTGTTGGGCGGCGTTCGCTCTGGCCGCCTTCCCTGTAAGCTTTGCTAATGCTTCTCTAGGGTGTGCATTGTCTGCCAGTTGAAAATTTCCAAACATTTTTGCCAGCATCGCAAACACAAACGGTAATATACTGGCGATTACCATGGCCCAAATTGCGGCGGCAGCAGTATCAGGAATAAACCCAAAGAGTGTACTCATTAGTGTATTAACCCCTACCCTGCAATGACTTCAAAATCATGGGTAACATTCACCCCACCTTGTACTAGCATGCGACTGGCTGAGCAGTACTTATCGCTTGACAGCCTGATGGCACGCTCAACTTGCTTGTCTGAAATATCCTGACCTGTTACCACAAAATGCATATGAATATCGGTATACACCGCTGGGACAGTCTCTGCACGCTGAGCCGTCAGCTCACAACGCACATCCTGTACCTCTTGACGCGACTTTTGCAAAATCGCCACCACATCATAACTGGCACAACCACCAAGCCCAAGCAGGATTAGCTCCATCGGGCTCGCACCTTTTTCTTTATCCGCATCAATCTGTACATTATGACCAGATGGCGCCACGCCCATAAATGCTTTATTCTCTTGCCACGTCACGCTTGCTTTTAACTCTGCCATTTCGCTGTCCCTTTTCTTAATTGCTCTTTGATTGTGCCAAGTCGGCTAGATGTTTTTATATTGAATGATCTTTATTGGATCTTCTTTATTGAATGACCTTCATCGAGTGATATAACCGCACATGGCTAGTGTAACATAAGCCAAAACAGGATTTTATAGCGTAACTGTCATTCGTTATAACATGCTAGCAAATATCCAGTCACATACCCTCTATAAATGCCGGTAAAACTCTTATGCTAAACCTTTGATTTATAAGGTTTATATTTGTGAAACATTTTATAGCAAAATAGGGTTACACATTTCGACCAATTCTTGGTTTAATAACGGTAATGAATCTTATTTTGAAATGGTATTGATGACAATCGACTTATAATAATTATGATTGTGGTCACTGTATCAGTTCGAGATAAGCTATTTTTAAATAAATTAAAAGGGTTAGTCATGATAGATGCAGACGGCTTTCGCGCCAATGTCGGCATCATCTTGGCA
>DAIPIF010000312.1:0-251 GCA_036770925.1 Psychrobacter sp. | reverse complement strand
TACACAAGGGCAAGTTCTGTGGGCAAAACGTATTGGTCACAACGCTTGGCAGTTTCCTCAAGGCGGTATCGACCGTGGGGAGACGCCGATGGATGCGATGTATCGCGAGCTCTGGGAAGAGGTCGGTTTGCATCCGCGTCACGTAGACTTATTGGCAGTGACGCAAGATTGGCTGCGTTATCGTCTGCCAAAACGTTACGTGCGTCAAGGACAGTATCCTTTGTGTATTGGGCAAAAACAAAAATGGTTTT
>DAIPIF010000311.1:0-2167 GCA_036770925.1 Psychrobacter sp. | reverse complement strand
TGTCGCTGGCGGTATTGCGATTGGTAATAACTCAGTTGCAGATCGTGAAAATGCGGTTTCTGTAGGTAGCGCTGGCTTTGAACGTCAAATCACTAATGTGGCTGATGGCACCCAAGATAAAGATGCGGTTAATTTAGGCCAGTTAAAAGCCTCTGTTCGTGATACTACCGCTGGCAAGAATATTGCTGTTAAGCGTACTGACACAGGGTATGAAGTATCTACTGTAGAGGACATGTTATTAACCAGCGTAACTACTGGTGACACTACCATCAACAATGCAGGTTTCACTAATGGTGCTACTACGGTTGGTAGTGCTGGCCTAAAAGTTGGTGATGTGATGGTTGGCTCTACAGGTCTTGATAACGCTGGCAATCGCGTAACTAACGTAGGTGATGCTGTCGAGCGTACTGACGCCGTTAGCTATGGTCAGTTTCTTGATGGTATTAAAAAGCCTGACAACTACTTTCATGCTAATGACACTGGTTTATATCAAACAGGTAATGACAGTAACTTAGATTCAGTTGATGGTATTGGCGGTGCGAAAGGGATTGGTGCAGTTGCTATAGGTATTAACGCTCAAGCCACAGGCACTAACTCTATCGCTATTGGCAATAACTTAGCCGAAGGCGATAATTCTGTGGTATCAGGTGGTGCAGAAAACGAAGCTGCGGGTATATTTTCGACTATAAGTGGCGGTAACACTAATACGGCAAGTGGCAATACGTCAGTCGTTGGTGGTGGTTACACTAATACAGCAAGTGGCGAGTTATCAGTCGTTGGTGGTGGTATTAATAATACCTCAAGTTCTTCTATGGCAGTGGTAGGTGGCGGTAATGCTAACGAGGCAACCAATGATTATGCAACGGTTGGTGGAGGTATTCGGAATATCGCATCAGGCACTAGCTCTACTATCGCAGGTGGCACTACCAACCAAGCAAACGCTTTCGCTGCCACTATAGCTGGTGGGTCCACTAATATCGCTAATGGCGAGTCATCTGCTATTGGTGGCGGTATCAATAATACATCTGAGGCGTGGGCTACTACTGTAGCAGGTGGTAATGAGAATAAAGCTACTGGTGAAGCGTCATCAATTGGTGGCGGTCGTCTTAACAAGACTCAGGGATTATCTAACGCAATTGGCGGCGGTGTGTCAAATACCACGTCAGGTGATTTTTCTGTTATCTCTGGTGGTCTTAGTAATATTAGTCTTGCTACTGGCTCTGCGATTGGAGGTGGCTTTAAGAATGCTATATCGGAGCTTGCTGAGTTTTCGACTATTTCAGGTGGTTTGGAAAACACAGCAAATGCAAATGGCAGCGTGATCGCTGGTGGTCGTAGTAACGTTAGTAACGGGTTCGGATCTGTTATTGGTGGCGGTTATAACAATACTACAGCAGAAGGCTTTTCTACAGTAGCAGGTGGTCAGGGGAATGCTGCATCTGGCTATGGATCAAGTGTTGTAGGTGGTAATAATAACGTAGCATCAGGTGAGTTTTCTGTAGCAGGTGGTAAGGATAATATTGCATCGGAATTTAGTTCTATAGCATTAGGTTCTGATAATACCGCAGGAACATCAAACGCTGTTGCAATCGGTGGTCAAAACACTGTTAATGGCGCAAACTCTGCTGCTATCGGCTCTAACAATACTGTCGTTAATAAAGATGTGTTTGTTCTTGGCTCAAATACCACGTCAACCCAAGATAATTCAGTGCTGTTAGGTAATAACACTACCGATAAAGAAGCTACAGCGGTAAGTGATACGACTATTGGTGATATCACCTTTAATAACTTCGCTGGCGTGTCTGCCGTAGAAAATGGCGTTGTCTCTGTAGGATCGGTTGGTTTTGAGCGTCAAATTGTTAATGTCGGTGCTGGCGAATTATCTGCTACCTCTACTGATGCTATCAACGGTTCTCAGCTTTACTCGGTAGCAGGTACTATTGATAGATTGGCTTCTAGTACCGTAAGCAATCTTGGTGGTAATGCCACTTTAGGTACTGACGGCACAATCAGCCACACTAATATCGGTGGTACTGGTCAAGATACTCTTGATGGTGCAATCCAAGCAGCTAACAACTCAATTAAGTCTGTAACTGGTGATGCCAATATCGCCGCTACTACAGATGATGATAAGAACGTTATTGTTGCGCTCAATAAAGACTTAAAT
>DAIPIF010000310.1:0-2184 GCA_036770925.1 Psychrobacter sp. | reverse complement strand
ATTTACCGAAGCAGGCGATGCGGTACTGGTCAATGACCCTATTTATACGCCATTTATGACCAAGGCCCAGCAAAATAATCGCACGCTGGTGACATCTGCATTAAAAGAAGTTGAGGGGAAATATCATCTGGATTTGGCTGATATCGAAGCCAAAATAGTCGAGCATGAGATTAAGTTATATTTGTTATGCAATCCGCATAATCCTGGCGGGCGCGTATGGACAAGGAATGAGCTTGAGGCGCTACTTTTGCTTTGCAAAAAGCATGAGGTAGCGATTGTCAGTGATGAGATTCATCAAGATTTAACTTTGAGCGGTCATACGTTTACACCATTTTTAACGCTTGCAAAAGGCTATGAACACAAGGTGGTCAGCTTAACCTCGATGACCAAAACCTTTAACGTAGCGGGTATCAAAGGCTCGATGATCTTTGCTAAGGATGAGGCGTTACTTAAAAAAATCAGCGAGCAGCAGCAGTTAAATGATGAGTATGAGCTCAATTTATTTGCATATACCGTGATGCAAAGCGCTTATGAAGAGGGCGATGAGTGGCTTGAGCAGGCGCTGGCTTATATTGAAAAAAACATCGAGTTGACGCTAGACTTTTTAGCAGGGCATTTGCCTGATATTAAGATTATGCGCCCAGAGGCGTCATATTTGATATGGCTAGATTGCTCAGCGTATGGCGAGGATGATCAAATGCTCTATGATAAGCTGAGAGAAGCTAAAGTTGAGCTTAATGCCGGGATTAAATACGGTGCTGAGGGTCATTTGAAAATGCGCCTTAATGTTGCGTGTCCTGAGGCGCTATTGCGAGAAGGGTTGAATCGTATTTATTCGGCGTTTGGTGATAATTAATAAACAAGCTATAAGACGTTAATATTAGTTTCACTTGGCAGGATACCCCGTAATATCTTGGATGCTTTGATATAAGGGCTTTAAGCGCTCGTACATTTTTAGATAGACCTCGTTATAAAGGCGTTTGTAGAGCTGGACATTGGCCTCAATAGGCAAGAACTCATCGCCCAAATGAGTCATCGCTTGCGTCGCGGCTAAATGGTCGGGATAGACGCCGAGC
Organism: Psychrobacter sp.; assembly: GCA_036770925.1. Lineage (GTDB taxonomy): Bacteria > Pseudomonadota > Gammaproteobacteria > Pseudomonadales > Moraxellaceae > Psychrobacter. The sequence goes on along the minus strand of DAIPIF010000310.1, from coordinate 1,108 downwards.
CCCACCGCGCAGTTGATAGCAGCGCCTAAACCTGAAGCTTCATAAGTGTGCGGACGATAGGCGGGCATACCAAAAATATCGGCAGTGAGCTGCATGGCTGAATCACTTTGTGAGCCACCACCAGAGACGCGCAGGTGTTTGATGGATTTGCCTGTGCGCTTCTCGATAGTATCAAAGCCCAGTTTGAGCTCATAAGCCAGCCCTTCCAAGATAGCGCGGTAGACGTGTGCCCGCGTGTGCACATCGCCAAAACCAATGAGCGCGCCTTTGCCCTCAACACCTGGATGACGGACGCCGGGCGACCAGTATGGCTGCATCATCAGCCCCATGCAGCCTGCTGGAATGTCTTTGACCGCTGCATCGAGGAGCTTTTCGGTATCGATGCCCTGCGTTTTTGCTAGCTGAGCTTCATATTGCGCAAACTGCTCTTTGAACCAGCTGACCATCCAAAAGCCGCGATAAATCATATACTCATGATTGTAGTAATTTGGCGCAGCAGCAGTGTAGGCGGGCATATGCTTAAGGATCTCGACATAATTACTCGACGTAGTGTTAATAGTCGCAGTAGTGCCAAAGCTTAAGCAGGCAGTGTCGGCAGCGAGACCTGCCGAACCCAATGCTTCGCAGGCTTTATCGCTAGCGGCCGCAATCATTGGTGTGCCTTCTAAAATTCCAGTAGCTTTGGCGGCTTTGGTACTGATATGCCCGAGCGCTTGCCCTGGTTGTACGATCTTGGGCATCTGCTCTGGTCGGCAGCTGAATAAGCGCCACTTGATATTGTTGGGTCTCATCCACGTTTGCGCTTTATAGTCATAAGGCAGATAGCCTAGGGCGTGACCACTGGAGTCGGCAAGTATACCTGTGAGCTGATAGGTGAGATACGCTGATAGGTTGACGTAATGGGCAGTCTTTGCCCACATTTCTGGCTCATGATGGGCAAGCCAGTTACAGCGGGCTTTTTGCTGGGCTTCTTGTACCAGCTCGCCCATGCCAATAACTTTGGTCAGGGGATTCAGGAGACCTATATCATTGCTCTCGCCGCGGCGCAGATCCATCCATACAATAGCAGGGCGTAGTGGCTGCTTGTCTTTATCCAGACAGATCATGG
>DAIPIF010000309.1:0-2221 GCA_036770925.1 Psychrobacter sp. | reverse complement strand
GGAATTGCTATCTGCCGACGATACTAATATAATCACATTGGGATCGGACGATAAGTTATTCGCGCCCCCCATATCATTAGCCGATACAGATTTCACGGCTTACTACTTACTCGCTAAAGGCTAACAACACTATGTTACAGCAACAGATAATTTCACTAGCTCAAACCATTGCGGGGGATATGAACGCCGTAGAGGTACACATCGGTGATCTAACCGCACTGCCTACGACCAATAAGTCGAATCTGGTGGACGCTATTGCAGAGTTGTACGCAATGCCTGCACCTGACGGCGGGGTACAGATTGACGACGACGCCGTAGCAGGCAATACCACCGTTACATATTCGGTTAATAAGATTATCGCGGTACTGGAGGAGTACAAGCGCGACACCAAAAATGAATTGGTCGACGGCGCGGGTGCAGCGCTGGACACGCTAAAAGAACTTGCCACCGCATTAGGTGACAATCCTAATTTTGCCGCTGAAATCGCAACCGCGTTAGCTAAGCGCGTGCGAGTAGACGCGCCGCAAGTGTTTACCACCATTGAAAAGAAACAGGCTTGTGATAATTTAGGTATTGGCGACCCTGATACCGATTTTGTTGCGGCATATAACCTAATTAGAGGCGCTTAATTAAATGACACTAATCACTAAAATCTCAGACCTAGTCATTGCTATAGCCACTGACATCAAAAACCTTAACGCCAACGTCAACGCGTTCAACGGGCGCGTTACTACCCTAGAGCAGACCGACAGCGCCACCAACACTAGACTGCAAGCGCTAGAATCTAATACTGGCGGGTCATCATTAACTATGCAAGAAGTGCAGCAAGAGATTGCGCGGTGGGGCGTTTACCGCGATGTTTACGCGGGTAGTGGTTGGTACAAAGACGCCAACGGGCGCGTATACAGTAAAGGTGTGGCTAGCGGCGAAACTAAGACGTTCCCCAATGACCCGAATACGTATATTAATATCTTAGATAGCGACTTAACTGGCTCGAAGTTGACCACGTTAACCCGCAACAAGGTTAACCCGATGTTTGCGACGTCTAATATAACCAAACTTAGTTTTGACGATTACGGGCGTGAAGAAAGCATCCTCCTTAAGTTATACAGGCTCAACACTAATGATGTATCGTCATGGGACGTCGGGCATATCACCAATTTCGATAACGCCTTCGTGTCTGCGAGCGATATTATTGGTCTAGATAAGATTGATGTGTCGAACATGGTTAGCGCACGCAAAATGCTCCATAGTGCTAGCCCGCACGAGGACACACCCACATATATCTCTAAGTGGAATACCTCGAAACTCAGTGACGGCGAGAGTATGTTTGAGAAATTTAGTTTTAAGAACACTACTGCGGATTCAGGTTTGTCTAGCCTCGACACTTCAAGCCTGACAAACGCTAAAAACATGTTTAAGATGTCCGGCCACTCTAGCGCTAAAATTTTGGATCTTAGCGGTTGGGATGTGGGTAAGCTGGTTAACGCCGAAGGTATGTTTTTGGATATGGGTATCATTACCGCTAATTTTATCGGCCTAGACGGCTGGCGCGTGGATAACGTAACCAACATGGCTAATATGTTCGGTGGGTTATCTAACCTCGCATCCGATCTAAGCAAATGGTGTGTTACCAATATTTCGGTAGAGCCTGCAGGGTTCGCGGATATGCCCGCTGAAAAAAGACCTGTATGGGGTACTTGTCCTTACACGGGTTACGGTTGGTACAAAGACCCTGTCACGGGCATTGTTGAGTGTAATGAGATTGCTGATGGTGAGACACATCAATTTGAGGGCGATCCAAAGATTTATATTTGCTTTCATAGAGCTAGTTCTATTAAGGTCGATAATATGGATCGGGCTGCAACCTCTAATATTACTGATATGGGCGACCTCCTTGTGTATAGAAGCGGTCTTTCTGGCAAGGATATTAGTCACTGGGATTTGCCCAATGTCACCAACATGGAGCAATTTATGTCGGGTACTGATTTTGATGGCGACCTAAGCAACCTACACGCACCACTAATACCGTCTAAGCCGTTCGGGTTTTTGCGAGGTACGCCTATTGAAAAAGATTTATCTAAACACCCTAGATGGGGCGCTTAGCTGCTAGTATAAAAATATGACCGCTAGCCTACCTATTAGTGGGTTAGCGAACCCTGACATATTAAGAGTGAGTAAATATTATGGCAAAGCCTAAAAAGAAGAGAATTGAACGCGC
>DAIPIF010000308.1:0-2227 GCA_036770925.1 Psychrobacter sp. | reverse complement strand
GCGTGGGCGTACCAAAGCTTAAGCCATCATCCGCGGCTTTTTTGACCGCATCAATAACTTTTGGATGCGCATGACCCAAAATCATCGGACCCCAAGAGCCAACATAATCAATATAAGCATTGTCTTCGGTGTCATAAATCTTGCTGCCGTTGGCGCGGTGCATAAAGATGGGCGTGCCACCGACACCAGCAAAGGCGCGGACGGGCGAGTTGACGCCGCCGGGGATATGTTTGCGTGCTTGGGCAAACAGTTGCTCGTTTTTCGTACTCATTATTATTCTCTACTTATTTATGCAATCTTATTTTATTAACAAGCCATTAAGCTTTTTTGACCACTGACGACTTGAGTTTCATTTGTCCAAAACCATCGACTTTACAGTCGATATCATGACCATCGACAGGGTCATCGAGCAGGCGAATACTTTTTACTTTAGTGCCAACTTTGATAGAGGTGGATGAGCCTTTGACTTTTAAATCTCGAATGACGGTGACCGCATCGCCATCTTTGAGCTCGTTACCAACGGCATCACGCACGATACCATCTTCTGCGGCTTGCGCCTCGGCAGCATCGGCTTCAGCGGCGGTCCATTCATGGGCACACATCGGGCACACCAATAAAGCACCATCTTCGTACGTATAGTCAGCATCACATTTTGGACAATTGGGTAAGCTCATAATATCCTCGGCAGCCATTCATTATAGGTTTGTGAAAATAATCTCATTATAGCCCAAGCCATCCGCTTTAACCAATCGACTCCGTTGCAAAATGTGAGTTGCGCCCCATCTATTCATTCATTACTGCGTTTTTATTAAGACTGATTTTTATGGTATTCTGCTCAAGACTGCCGTTATTTTATCAGTCTCTGTTGTCATAAGGATAATAACCATGAGCCAAGCTTTAAGTGCAACTTCAAATCTATCAGCACGACCCCAGTTTTCACAATTAACCCTTGAAGGTGAGGACGCCGAAAAGTTCTTGCAAGGTCAACTCACTTGTAATATAACCAAGCTTGGGCTGAGCTATCAGGCAACGGCGCTGAGTAATTTAAAAGGTCGCATTGAATTTGGATTGTGGGTTAAAAAACAAGATGACAAGCAGTATGATGTGGTTATGAGTCGCGATTGCGTAGAAGCTTTTCAAGCCCATCTAAAAAAGTTCGGCGCTTTTTCAAAGTTTACCACCAGTGCGCCCACGCCGATTTATCCTTGCCTGCTGGGTGATGAGCCGACTTTTAGTCATCAACAGGCATACGATACGCCAGCGGATGCGCACGCGTGGATGCAGCGCAGTCTTGCCACGGGTAATTATTGGATTGTCGCTGCCACCCAAGGCGAGTTTCAACCGCAAGAGCTGCGTCTGCATCAGCGCGGCGGCATCGATTATGATAAAGGCTGCTATTTGGGTCAAGAAGTTATCGCCCGTATTTATTTCAAAGCCGCGCCAAAAGCGTTTTTGCATTATATCAGCGGTACAGGCGAGGTGCCAGTTGCCGGTGATAAGCTCGATAAAATTCAGGTGGTCAATGCGATGGCTGACGAGGGTGGCTTTAAGGCATTGGTGGTGGCACGCCCGCAGCATTTAGCCGACAGTGAGCTGACACTATTAGAGCTGCCGTCAGCCTTGCAAGCGGATGTTGCGCGCCAAAAATAACGCGCGCTATTTTCTAGCGATTCATGCCTTTTTACTCAACACCTAGCAGAGCAATCTATGACCCATATAGCGGTACTCGGAGCAGGCGTGGTGGGCGTGACCACCGCATGGTATCTACGGCAAGCGGGCTTTGAGGTCACCGTTATTGAGCGTGAATCCGCCGCAGGTATGCAAACCTCATTTGCCAATGGTGGGCAGATATCGGTCTCACATGCGACCCCTTGGGCAAACCCTAGCACGCCGATGAAAGCCCTTAAATGGCTGTTTCGCGAAGATGCGCCGCTGCTGTACCGCTTGCGTGCGGATAAGGCGCAGCTGAAGTGGGCGCTGCAGTTTTTACAAGAGTGCCGCGCTGATAAAGCCGATGCCAATTTGGTGCAAATGGTGCGTTTAGGACTGTATTCACGAGCGGCATTGCAACAACTGCGCGCCGATATCGACATTCAGTATGAGCAGCAAACGCGCGGTATCATGCATTTTTATACCAATCAAGCAGAGTTTGATGCGGCGCAAGCACCCACTGAACGCATGCAAGCGTTGGGCGTTGAGCGCCACTTTATCGATATTAATACTGCCG
>DAIPIF010000307.1:0-2232 GCA_036770925.1 Psychrobacter sp. | reverse complement strand
GGCATGTTGTCGTGGAATCAGGGGCGCGATGTGCAGCTTGAGCGCTATCTGAATCAGCAAGGCGTGATGCGCGGCGGTCAAATGGCGCGAACACAAGCCAATCTCGATGCACAAGCACGGTTCAGTGTGGGCGAGATGCGTACTCCAAAATACGCAAGTAAGCTCAAGGGATTTTGGAGTAATCCTAATGCCAGTCCCGAAGCGTTTGCTAGGGAATTGGGTAAGGGTTATGTGGTATGGGCATACGGTCAAAACACCATCAGGGGTAAGGTGCCGGGCACAAGAGTGCCGTGGAACTGGAAGGCACACGACGGCTATCGCAGGGGTTATCTGAATACGCTAAACGGTATGCTTGGCGGTAAAGAGAGCTATCAGGCGCAGCAAGGCGGCGATATGCAGCCGCAAAGACCACCGCCTGACCCTCGGCTATCTATGTCAGCACCGCAATTGCTCGCGGATTTACGCAAGCGTGGCGGCAATGACATACAGATACTGTATGAGCTTGCGAACAATAATGGCTTAGCAGGGCGCGAGATTAAGCAGCTAATGGCGCAAGGTGCAAAACTTGATGATATCGCAGGACAATTAGGGTTAAAAGTACCGCAAGCAGAACCCGAGCCAGTTGTTAATATGCCTGATATAGGTAGCGGTTACGAGGACTTTATGGCGAGCTTAACGCTTGACGAACCGCAAGAGGACGCGCAGCAATTCCCTGAGCTGGGCAGCGGCTATGAGGAATTTATGGCAAATCTAAAGCTTGATGAACCTGAGCCGCAAGCTACGACTGCTCCCGCAGAAACCCCAAATCAACCCAATGCCGCGCTAAGTGGCGCTAATAATAACGAGGTCACCCCATGGCAAACTCCGAAGATATTATCCGACTCTACGTTAAACGAGAGAAGCGAAAGGGCACCCCAGATGCTCAAATCATCATGGGTATCACAAAGCTAGACGGGCAAGCAGGTAAAGATGCTAATAAGATGGTCAGTGCGTTACGCGATGCAGGGCTATCACCGAGCGAGTCACTGGGTGATTATTTTGGGCTGAGTTATAAAAACGACCCAAAGCCAAAAACACAGGTTAATAAAAACTCTAGTATCGGTCAAAAAGCCAAGTCTTACCTAACGAGCGCCGCGATGGGTTTGTCCGATGCGGGGGCAGGTATGGTGCAAGGCATGGCGCTTGCCGCAGATGGTGTCAACAAGGGCGTGAACAAGCTTGCGGGTACTAACTATAAAACCAATGCCTACGAGGATTATAATAAGCAGTATAAAAATGCCAATGCTAATGCGGATGATATTCGGGCAAATGCGGGGCGTAGCGGTGGCGATTGGGTGCGCGGCGGTACTGAGATTGCGGCAACTATCCCCGCTTTCTTTGTCGGTGGCGGTGCAGGTACAGGTGGTAAAGCAGCAGCAGCGTTTGCAGGTCGTCAAGGCGCAATCGGTGCAGGTGTGGGCGCAGCGCGTTATGCTGAGACAGGCGGTGAGCGTATCGGTAATATCGCAGGTGGCGCAGCGGGTGGCGCTATCGGTGGCGTGGTCGGTGAAAAGTTGGTGGCACCAGTACTGGGCAAAACGGTTGGCGCAGTGGTGCGTAGAAGTGCTAATAAGTCCGGCGCAACAGCAACGGCTGCGACCAAACTTGTTGATGATGCTATCCGTGAGACGGGTGTAGCTGTAGATGCGACAACTCGCGGTCAATTGGTCACGCAAGCGACTAAAAATCTAAGCAAAGGTAAAGAGGTTGATGCGGCGGCATTGGCACGGCAATCACTGCTAAAAAAATATGACTTACAAGGCACAAAAGCGCAAATCAGCCGCGACCCGCTAGAGTGGCGCACTGAGCGTGAACTCGCTAAGAATAACGGCGAGCTTAACGACTTGCATATCCAAAACCATGACCAAGTACGTAGTACGTGGCAGAGCTTAGCAGATGATACCGGGGCGCGCCCAGTCGATAACAATACTCGCATGGAATCCACGTTTCAAACGCTGAAACAAGGTGATGAAGCGGCGCGAAAAGAGATTGCCACTAAATACGATGCGGCGCGTGAAATGAGTGGTAACGATATGCCGCTAAATCACATGCGCTTTATTGACCAAACGAGCCGCGAGCTAGAGGAGCAGGGTTTAGGCTCATTCCTCAAAGGCGACATCAAGGGCATATTCAAGGGTATGTTTGACGATCCGAATTACGTGCTGACACATGGCAAATCGGAAGAAATCGTTA
>DAIPIF010000306.1:0-2233 GCA_036770925.1 Psychrobacter sp. | reverse complement strand
GCTTGACCGTCTAGCTGTAGGAATCCCCTCGCTTTAGGGAGGGGAGGAAGTCAAATGTCTAACGGGCTTTGCGCCAAACTTGACAATTGCTGCTTTGCGTCATCGGTTAATTGCGTCTTATCTAGCTTTAAATAAGCGACCTGCTCTTTTGCCATCACCACTAATTCATCGACCCCATGAATCGCCAGCATTTGCTGTGACCACTGCTGAATATCGATGTTTTTAGGTATCGTCACGGTGGTGCTTGATAAATAAGGCGGCTGCGCAATCGGGATAATCATCACTAATGCCACGCCCATAATCACCGCAAGAATGCCCCACGCCAAAATAGGCGCTTGGGTTAATAACAAACCGCCCATCGCGCCACCGGCAAAAGCACCCAAAAACTGACTCGATGAGTTCAGCCCCATTGCCGTCGCTTTATTAGCCACCGGTGCCCGCTTGGATATCCATGAGGGAATGGTCGCCTCCAATAAATTAAAGCCCATAAAATAAAACAATAAGCCCAAAATAATACCGATACCTGCCTGACTACCCAATGCCAATAATGCTAAAGAAGCGGTCATCAGTGCCATTGCGCCTAAGAATACTTGGCGCATTTTCCGCTTTTTTTCGGCGATAATAATAAAAGGAATCGCTACTGCAAAGCCGATAAATAATAGCGGCAAGTAGACGAGACCTTGTTGACGGACGGACAAACCCATCACATCGGTTAATTGCTGCGGCAAAATCACAAATATCGCCGTAAGGGTCAAATGCAGGGCAAAAATACCGATATGTAAACGGTTTAAATCGCCGATTTTAATAACATCAGCTAACTGCTGCCCAATCGACTTATTATCCAAATTATGCTTGAGCACCCGTAGTGGCGTCGGTACAAACAATAATAATAACATTGCCAAAATAGCGAAGCCTGCCGTGAGCCAAAACAAGCCTGATATACCAAGCGAGCCGACCAATAACGGACCAAAGGCAAAAGCGAGCATGATGGAGCTGGCAATGGTCAAACCCATCGTTGCCATCGCTTTGGTGCGCATCTCTTCACGGGTCACATCAGCCAATAGCGCCATCAAAACGGCTGAAACCGCGCCACTACCTGCCAGCGCCCGACCGATAATGACCCCATAAATATCGGTGGCATTGGCAGCGATGACCCCGCCTAAGGCAAATAATATCAGACCAAGCATGATGATAGGCTTACGTGGAAATTTATCCGCCGCAAGGCTCATGGGTATCTGAAAAATCGCTTGCCCTAACCCATAAATACCAACCGCCAAGCCGATTAAAAACGGCGTCGCATGCGTATAATTATCGCCATAGACCGCAAAGACGGGCACAATCATAAACAGACCAATCATGCGTAAGGCAAAAATACCACCGACCCCTAAAATCGCCCGTTTCTCTACGCTATTCATCGCCGCCTCACTGGTTGGTTATTACTTATCAACTATATAACGAGCTGATAATCAGGCTCAATAGTATAGAACATTCACCGCTGACTTGCTGAGCCTTTTGCGCTATCAGCTTGGTGCTTAGCGGCTCAATTGATAGCAGGTATCAATATGTTACTAAGTGCATCCAATCTATCAAGACGCCTTGAATAATGCCGCTACCATGACAATAAAGTAAGTCCTAGTGCGGTTAATACCTCATACTCATTGATCCATGCAGTGCGACTGATTTATTTTATTTACCGACATCCCGATTTTTATAACTTTACTTCTTGATAACTTTATTTCATTGATATGTGGGGTCTAATGACTCTATTAGCAAATAGGAAACTTATCACCGATGGCACATGACCATATCGCAATACGCGGCGCACGTACGCACAACCTAAAAAACATCGACTTAGACATTCCACGCGACAAGTTCGTCGTCATTACCGGTTTATCAGGCTCTGGTAAATCCTCATTGGCATTTGATACCTTGTATGCTGAAGGGCAACGTCGTTATGTCGAAAGCTTATCGGCGTATGCGCGTCAGTTCCTCTCACAAATGGAAAAACCAGACGTCGATAGTATCGAAGGCTTGTCACCGGCGATTGCTATCGAGCAAAAATCGACCAACCATAACCCGCGCTCGACGGTCGGTACCATTACCGAAATTTATGACTATTTACGTCTGCTCTATGCGCGTATCGGTACGCCTTATTGCCCAGAGCATGGTGAGCCAATGGTCGCGCAGTCGGTGACTGAGATGGTCGATCAAGTCATGGCATTGCCAGATGACA
>DAIPIF010000305.1:0-2234 GCA_036770925.1 Psychrobacter sp. | reverse complement strand
TCTTTAAGCTGATTATGTGCCACTATTAAGTCAACGGCAACTTTGGTAGCCCCTGAAAAACCGCCGGTGACAAAGTGCAATATTCTCAATAGGTTCTCCGTTATGACCAGTTGCTGTATTAAAATCTGAGTTATTCAAAATTGAGGCAGTTATTAATTGAAAAGCTAAGGCTCATGCAGAGTCTTAGCTTTTTATAAAAATTTATCTATCTGTTTATCCTTATCGACCTAGTCAATAAAGCTTAACCAATCCATATACTGCTCATTACGACCATGCACCACATCGAAGTATAAGGTTTGCAGCTTTTCAGTCAGCGGACCACGTCCGCCATTACCGATAACGCGGTCATCATACTCGCGAATGGGCGTCACTTCCGCAGCCGTACCGGTCATAAAGATTTCATCTGCCAGATAAAACTCATCACGGGTGATACGGCGCTCAACGACTTTGATACCTAAATCTTCGGCAAACTGAATAATCGTGCGGCGCGTGATACCATCAAGTGCGCCACCGCCCAAATCTGGGGTATGTAGTACGCCGTCTTTGACTAAGAATAAGTTCTCGCCAGCGCCTTGGCAGACGTAGCCTTGCGGATCCATCAAAATGGCTTCGTCATAGCCGTTACGAGTGACTTCTTGGTTTGCCATGATAGAGACGGGATAGTTACTCGAGGCTTTGGCTTTACACATGGTCACGTTGGTCATGTGATGGGTAAACGAGGAGGTTTTGACACGGATGCCGTTTTTGATACCGTCCTCACCCAAATACGCGCCCCAATGCCAAGCCGCAACCATCGCATTGATACTGTTATCGCGTGACGATAAGCCAAGCTTTTCTGCCCCAAACCAGATAAGTGGACGAATATAAGCTTCTTCTAAGTTGTTTTGTTTGACCACATCTTTGTGTGCCTGCTCAAGCGCCTCTGCATCAAAGGGTACATTCATCTGAAAAATCTTTGCTGAACCTAGCAGACGCTCGGTATGCTCTTTTAGACGGAAAATAGCGGTACGCTTATCAGCGGTTTGATACGCGCGGACGCCTTCAAATACTGCCATGCCATAATGTAGGCTATGGGTCAGTACGTGAATCTTGGCATCGGGCTGATCAATCATCTCGCCATTCATCCAAAGCTTGCCATCTTGTGTTGCCATGCTCATTTTCTATTCCTTATGCTAGCGCGGGTGTCTAACTTTTTTGTGGGTTTTTTGGTAAAATCATTATTGATGATTCATATTATGGATCATTCATCGTCGCTATTTGGGCACGTGACGTTATACTCATAAAGTGCGCCTGATTATATCATTGGCAGCGCGTACAAATGCAATCTTTTAGTTGGTTTGCCGCAGGCTTTTCATTATAGGCGGTTTTAGCTGTTTATTCAGCGCTTGATGTCACGCCCATTAAGCGCTGCCATTGGTTTTGTACTAAAGCTCGCGTCTCTATCCATGGGGTTTCATCGACCAGTGAGGACTGCTCCGCCAATGCCAATTGGTGGGTGGCAGCACGAATGCGCAAATAGGCATCGGTCAAATCTTGGCACACGTGCGCCTCCCAAATACCTAACGCCGCCACTTCCTCAAAGATACGCACGTTATCGCTCCACTTGGTCAGACTAGGATACTCATGTGAGTACGCCAATACGGCAAATTGTGCCAAAAACTCAATATCAACGATACCGCCGGCATCTTGTTTGAGATGAAATTTGCCTTTATTTTGCTGTATACGGCTGGTGCCCAGATGCTTTTGCATTTTTAGGCGCATACTGGTGACCTCAACCCGTACCTCATCAAGGGTGCGCGGCAATGATAATACCGCCCGACGAATACTGCAAAACCGCGCCGTCACCCGTTTATCACCACAAATGGCGCGTGCGCGCACCAGTGCTTGATGCTCCCACGACCACGCTTTCTCAAGCTGATAAATCTCAAAAGCGTGACAGGAAACCACCATCATGCCCGCATTACCAGAGGGACGCAGGCGCATATCAATCTCATAGGCACGCCCATCACGGGTTTGAGTGTTCAGATAAGTCATCAGCTTTTGTGCCAACCGCGCGGCAAACTTCATGCCACTGACTGAATTCTCACCGGTTGTCATGCCCTGCTCTTTTATTTTATGCAAAAACACCAAATCCAAATCAGAAGAGTAGGATAATTCAAGCCCGCCAAGCTTGCCATAGCCGATAATGGCAAAGCCGCAATCCGCTTCGGTGACCGGATCGCCATCTTGTCCGA
>DAIPIF010000304.1:0-2259 GCA_036770925.1 Psychrobacter sp. | reverse complement strand
TCGCCAGTCTCGATGACTTTTTTAATGCGCAGGCGCTGGGGCTCAAGTGCTCAGCACTGGATGCCGCTGATACAAAAAGCTGCCATAGTGATGGAACTGGCGAAACTGATGCAGTAGAAGTCATTAAAGTTGCAGGGCGCGATATCACTGCCGCGCTATTGGCAGAGTTGCAGCCTGATGTGTTGCTGATACGGTCGGTGACGCCGGTTAATGCGCAGCTATTGGCGGATAATCATACGGTGAAGTTTGTCGGCTCAGCGACCATAGGGACTGACCATATTGACCAAGCTTACTTGCAGCAGCGCCAAATTGCCTTTGCCAATGCCGCAGGTAGCAGCAAGCATTCTGTGGCGCAATATGTGCTAACGGCGATACTGAGCTTACGCCCACAATATTGGCAGTCACCGATGACGCTCGGAATCATTGGGCTGGGTAATATCGGCAGTACTTTGGCGCAATATGCTCATGATTTGGGCTGGCAGGTATTGGGTTATGACCCTTTATTGGCAGAGTCACCCTTGAATAATGCCAGCTTTGAGCAAGTGCTCAGCCAAAGCGATGTGGTCAGCTTGCACGTACCCTTGACCACCAAAGTAGCCAATGCCGACAATAATAAAAATAACAATCAGGCGACCAGTGATTATCCTACTTATCATCTCATTGATACGGCAGCTTTAGCGTTGCTCGCGTCTGAGACCCTACTGATTAATAGTGCGCGCGGCGCGGTGATAGATAATGCGGCATTGATTGCCGATAATGCAACCAATCGGCAAGTGGTGCTCGATGTGTTTGAGCAGGAGCCGCAAGTATCCGAGCCGTTGTTAGCAAAACTTGCCATTGCCACCCCACATATCGCCGGCTATAGCTTAGAGGGCAAATTGCGCGGTACGCAAATGATTTATGACGCCTTATGTGAGCATTTAGGCGTGACGCCTACGCAGTCGATGCAGCCACTTTTGCCGCTGAATATGTATCTATGGTCGGAGCTTAAAGCCTATCCTGATAGACTGCATAAGTTTTATGATATCACTCAAGATGACACCGCTTTGCGTCAAAAGCTGGCAGAGGGTCAAGTCAGTGGCGCTGATTTTGATAACTTGCGCCGCGAGTACCATTTGCGCCGTGAATGGCAGTTTTAAGGATGCATTAAAACTTAATCGTTCATCAAGAACGCTAATCAAAAACGAGTGTTCTCTTGAGGTTTAAAACCTGTCAATAAACCCCAAAACTGTGTGCTCAATAGCCCTAAGTAGCCGTAAAGATATGACCCAAAATAATAACATTTATGCACCAACCATGAGTCTGGCTATGGCACGGACGCGCGCGCAAATGCTGGCAGATATTCGCCAGTTTTTTGCTGAGCGGCAGGTGTTAGAAGTACAAACGCCACTGCTTTCACAAGCGGGTAACACCGATACCTTTTTGCAATCGGTGTCAGCCAATGTCACTTATCAAGATAAACCACAGCGTTTTTATTTGCACACTTCGCCTGAATTTGCCATGAAGCGTTTGCTTGCCCGTTGGCAAGTGGCGATGTATCAGATTTGCCCAGTGTTTCGAGATAATGAGATAGGGGCGCGGCATAATATTGAATTTACCATGCTGGAGTGGTATCAGCCCTCTTATAGCCTGATGGACTTGGCGGATGAGCTCGGGCAATTATTAGAGGCGCTGTACGGTCACCCCGTCATTATGAATCATTATCGCTATGTCGATGCTTTTATGGATTTTGTCGGTATTCATCCGCTTACGGCAAGCGTTGCCGCCCTACAAGCGGTTGCAGAGGACAAAGGGCTCGTCGGTTTTGATTTTGACACGGCAGACAGTCGCCAAAGTTGGCTGGATTTACTATTTAGTCATGCAGTAGAGCCGCATTTGGGGCATGAATTGCCGACCTTAATCGTGGAGTATCCTCCTGCCACTGCCGCTTTGGCAAAAACAGCCTGTGATAAAGAAGGTAATTTGGTCGCCAAGCGTTTTGAGCTGTATATTAATGGTATCGAGATTGCCAACGCTTATGATGAACTTGCCGATGGCGCGGCGCTGCGTCAGCGTTTTGAGCAAGATAATAAGCTGCGGCGTCAGCATGAGTTGCCAGTGATGCCGATAGATGAGCACCTGCTTGCCGCTTGTGATGACTTGCTGCCTTGTAGTGGTATCGCCGTTGGCATTGATAGGCTGCTGATGGTCATCACGGCTGCCAAAACCTTGCAAGAGGTTATCCCGTTTCCCAGTGGGCAAGCGTAAGCCGCTATATTT
>DAIPIF010000303.1:0-2259 GCA_036770925.1 Psychrobacter sp. | reverse complement strand
AGGTGTTGGCGCAAAGAAAACTGCCCAACGTCGTGGTCGCGGTATCGGTTCAGGCCTTGGCAAAACCGGTGGTCGTGGTGTAAAAGGTCAGAAATCACGTTCAGGTTCTAGCATACGCTCAGGATTTGAGGGCGGTCAAATGCCATTATATCGCCGTTTGCCAAAATTTGGCTTTACCAGTAAAATGGCAATGACGACGGCAGAAGTTCGCCTGTCTGAATTGAACAAAGTTGAAGGCGATGTAGTTAGCATTGAGACATTAAAAGCAGCTAACGTTATTCGTCATGACATGAAGCGTGTTCGTATTATGTTGTCAGGCGACGTCACTAAAGCTTATACTTTTAAAGGTATCAAAGTGACTAAAGGCGCCAAGCAAGCAATCGAAGCTGCTGGTGGTAGCATCGAGGAGTAGTATCGTGTCAAAACAATCAATGTCATCATCGGGTATTCCGCTCAATCCTTTTGCCTTCATACGTAAGTATGATGAGCTATGGTCGCGGTTACTGTTTTTAATCGGCGCATTGATTGTTTACCGTTTAGGATCACACATTCCTGTACCGGGTATTAACCCCGTTAATTTGGCAGATTTGTTCTCACGTAATGAAAATACCATTCTGAGCATGTTTAATATGTTCTCCGGTGGTGCGCTTGAACGGATGTCAATTATGGCGCTGGGCATTATGCCGTATATATCAGCGTCGATCATCGTACAGATGATGTCAGCAGTAGTACCGTCTCTTGAAGCACTCAAAAAAGAGGGTGAGGCAGGAAAACGAAAGCTAAACAAATATACTCGTCAGGGTACACTTGCATTAGCGCTAGTGCAATCACTTGGAATGTGTGCCGGACTTATCAGTCAGAACTTAACACTATCTAGTGGTCTTACCTTTTATATTCCTGCGGTTACCTCATTGGTAGCTGGCGCTATGTTCTTAATGTGGCTTGGTGAGCAGATTACAGAGCGCGGCGTAGGTAATGGTATCTCCATGTTGATTTTTGCAAGTATCGTGGCTGGTACGCCGGGTATGATTTCGCAATCTATTGAACAAGTTAATCAAGGTCAGATGAACTTGATTGTACTGTTTATTTTTGTGGTATTAGGTGTCGCGGTTACCGCTGGTATCGTTTATATTGAACGTGCGCAGCGCCGTGTGCCGGTAAACTATGCCCAGAAGCAACAGCAAGGTCGCAAAATTTATGCTCAGCAGCAGTCACATTTGCCACTGAAAATTAATATGGCTGGGGTTATTCCTGCTATTTTTGCCAGCTCGTTACTGTTGTTTCCAGCCAGTTTAGGGCAATGGGTTGGTCAATCGACTGATCCTACCTTTACCCAAAAGATTTTACAAAATATGGCATTGGTACTGTCTCCTGGACAGCCGCTATATTTAGTCTTGTTTGGCGCGATGATTATATTCTTTTGCTATTTTTATACCGCATTAGTCTTTAGTCCACGCGAAGTTGCCGAAAATCTTAAACGTAGCGGTGCATATATTCCAGGTATTCGTCCCGGACAACAAACTCAGCGTTACCTCGATCATGTATTAAACCGATTGACCTTTATTGGTGCAATATACATGACGGTTATTTGTTTAATGCCGATGGTCATCCAATCATCATTTGGTGTGCCGTTCAATCTTGGTGGTACGTCGTTACTGATTATGGTGGTTGTAGTAATGGACTTCATCTCGCAAATTCAGGCGCATTTGATGACCCATCAATATCATGATCAGACGTTAATTCAGTCGCCCACTCAATAGCAAACCCTTAGGTTTAAATGAGTAGGGTGATATCTCAAGGAGCATGCGATGAAAGTTCAAGCATCAGTTAAGAAAATTTGTGGTAGCTGCAAAATTGTACGCCGTAAAGGTCGTGTTCATGTTATTTGCACAGCAGAACCACGCCACAAGCAACGTCAAGGTTAATTGATTAGAAGCCGTTTACCTCTAGGTACTGCTATTAATTAAATTATTACTTGAAAAATAACGGCGGATGCGATATCATCCGCCACTTGCCGTAGTTTATACTTAAATGTTTTATTACTTGACCTCATACGCCAACGGCTCAACCCGTCGGTATCATGATAATAGCAATGAATAGCTAAGTGTCAACAGCAATGAATCTGAAAAATAATATACTACTTATAATGAATAGGTTTTATTTTTCTTTAATGGAGAGAAATCAATGGCTCGTATTGCCGGTGTTAACATTCCGGATAATAAGCATGCTGTTATTTCACTAACTTACATCTTTGGTGTA
>DAIPIF010000302.1:0-2273 GCA_036770925.1 Psychrobacter sp. | reverse complement strand
GGCGCGTCTCAGCCCTCGATGAAAGAGATGAGTAACGAGGTTAGCGCCAAGAGCGTTGGGGTGGTGATTAATGAGATAGTGTGCTCTCAGGTTGTAAAGTAAATAACTTTAGCGCTGCTGTAAGCTCAAGTGAGCGCAGACGCGCCGCTTGGTCATAAATATTCGCCGTTATTATTAATTCATCAGGCTGATATGTGGCGATAAATGCCGCAAGTTTAGGCTGAACGCTCGCCACTGAACCAATAAACGACACCGATAATGCACTATCGACCATCATTTTCTCAGCAGGACTCCAAATACTATCCATGTCAGCAGTCGGTTTCGGCATCTGTCCGCGCTCATTACGGCGCAAGCGCACAAAGCTTTGTTGGGCGGAGGTAAAGTGATACTGTGCGGTAGCGTCATCATCAGCAAGCAACAGGTTCGCCGCGAGCATGACATAAGGCGTATCTAAGTACTTTGAGGGTTTAAACTGCTCGCGATACGTCTCAATCGCATGTTTGAGCATCTGCGGGGCAAAGTGCGAGGCAAAGACATACGGCAGACCTAAATGTGCCGCTAGTGTCGCCCCGAATAATGAGGAACCGAGTATCCAAAGCGGTACGTTGGATTTGGCACCGGGGAAGGCTTGCACAGGGCTATTATCGGTATCATCACCGAGTAAATATAGCAGCTCTTGCACGTCTTGCGGAAAGCGTTCGGCATCGCTCATTTGCCGACGCAGTGCTTGAAAGGTGGCACCATCTGTCCCTGGTGCCCGCCCTAACCCCAAGTCAATACGCTCACCATACAACGCCTGCAACGTCCCAAACTGCTCAGCCACCACTAACGGCGCATGATTGGGCAGCATGATACCGCCCGCACCAATACGAATGCGCGTGGTTTGGCTACCGATATGAGACAACAGTACCGAAGTTGCAGCACTGGCAATGCCCGCCATATTGTGATGCTCTGCCATCCAATAACGATTAAGCCCCACCGCTTCCGCTTTTTGGGCAATCTCAACCGTTTGCGCGATGCCATCAGCGATGGTTTTGCCAGCGGGTACTGGCGCTAAATCTAAAAATGATAAAGGAATAGTCGTCATAATTCACCTATTATGGATTGATTGATAAGCGTTTATAAGCCTTTTTACCGTCTTATTAGGGCGATTTATAAAGGCTTTAAACGCATGATAACTCCTATAATGGGGTGATTATGCTGAATATAAAGGGTGGCGTTCACAAGGATAACAAAACGCTGCACATAAAGCGTGTTTAACGACTATGGCTTAATGTTTGAGTCACTCGCATGTCACTGACTAAACTGCTTTTGACATAGCTCCATAAATGCCCGACCATATTGGCGAATCTCAGCGTCATCCCGTACCGCCATCCAACTGGTAAAGCGCCCAAAATGGTCAACAGGAATGGCGACTAAATTCTGATAGTGACTCGGCTCAAATGCCATTTCAGCGATAATACCGATACCTAAACCGAGATCCACATAAGTACTAATCACATCGGCATCGAGTGCAGATAACACGATATCAGGCTCAAGCCCCGCCTCGCTAAAGGTCTTATCAATCGCTCCGCGCCCCGTAAATCCGCCATGATAAGTCACTATCGGATAGCTTGCGAGCGTTGGCAAGTCGATATATGCTAACTCCGCCAGCTCATGATCTTTTGGGACAATAATACGGTGCGTCCAATCATAATAGCGGAAGCAGCGCAGATAGTTATTATGCAATAAGGACTCGGTGGCAATGCCGATATCTGCCTGACCACGGATAACCATTTGCGCGATGGTTTCAGGGTCTGCTTGTTGCAAAATCAGGTTTACTTTCGGAAAACGCGCTTTAAAAGCTTTGACCACATGCGGCAGCACATAACGCGCTTGGGTATGCGTGGTGGCAATGGTTAAAGTGCCGACATTAGGATTATTATAATCCAGACTGAGATTTTCAATGGTACGAATCTCAGCAAAAATAGCTTCGATATGCGGCAGTAGTGAGCTGCCCATTGGGGTCAGACCCGTGAGGCGCTTGCCTTGACGCACAAACACTTCGGTTTTGAGCTGGTTTTCTAGTGCCGCAATATGCTTAGATAAGCTCGATTGACTGGTATGCAGCACCGTTGCCGCTTGGCTCAAATTATAGCCATTAATCACCGTATGCCACACCGTTTCGAGCTGCTTGAGCTGAATTTGCAAGTGGCGCTGATTGACCACCATATCGACTGCCATAATTGA
Organism: Psychrobacter sp.; assembly: GCA_036770925.1. Taxonomy (GTDB): domain Bacteria; phylum Pseudomonadota; class Gammaproteobacteria; order Pseudomonadales; family Moraxellaceae; genus Psychrobacter. Next base: position 44 of record DAIPIF010000302.1, on the reverse strand, counting down.
ATCCTATTGTCTAAACCGACCAAATTTGTTGGTATTTTAAATGA
>DAIPIF010000301.1:0-2273 GCA_036770925.1 Psychrobacter sp. | reverse complement strand
GAGATCACCGACTGGGAATCGGCCGTAGCTTTAACTGAATCAATCAGTGTTGACGATCATCGCTTTTGGGTGTTTTGGAATCCAAACAAATCACGTCCGAGCAATGCAACAACCGTGCTGGCACGTAAGAAATGGCGACCTTGCGTTGGTGATTACTTAGCGCAACTATTGATCCGTAACGCTGGTACCAATGCGTCAGGCATCCCGCCGATCGATCGACCTATTGCCGGTTATGATTTCCCGTTGTCATTCCGTGATATGGAGAAAATTGGCGGCCTATCGCTGGATGAAGAAGCACAAAACGCACTTGCCAGCGCTGGCGTGAACGTCGTTATTAACGAACGTTTTGAGGGCGGCGATCGCTGGATCTATGGCGATGCTTTAACCCAGTACGACAGCAAAACCAGTGCCTTGCGCCTGATTAATGCCTCAGAGATTGAAACCTACACGGCCAATCTTGTGATCTCAATCGTCAAAAAGCATTTATTGAAAGGCATGAGCAGCTTTATCCGCGATTCAACCGATGAGTGCGTGCGCGCATTGGATGCTTGCGCTGATGCCGGCCTATTGACCCGTTCAAGCGAACTTGGCGGCTTGTACTATGCGCTGACTATCACGCCGCGCGCGGATGATCCATTTACTAAAGCAGACGTTAAGTTTAGCCGTCGTCCGCAAGGTTGTGCGCGTCAAGTCTTCCTTGAAACCACAATCACCAAGTAAGCAACCCGCTAAGCGCTATCGATGGTAGTGCTTAGCTATTACCCTAATTTAGACCATGACCAATTTTAAGGATTAATTATGTTTAACAACAACATGACCCAGCGCCGCCTTGATCGCAACTTTGACCGCCAGCAAGCACAGATGGATGCCCTAAGCCCTAAAGATGCAGCCGACAAATTGGGTGCTGATCCAATCAGCGAACGCATGGCCATTGTGGCCACCAGTCAAATGCGCATCCAAGCTTTATCGGTATCTTTTATGCTGGCAGCCACCTTGTCAGAAGCCGATTATGACGATGAAGACATTTTGCCAAGCGAAGTGCTAGACGCGCTTATGCTTGAAGCGTTTGTCGATGATGACGATGAAGACGTGGATGGTATCGATGAAGACGTTAAAACCGTATTCTCAGCCCACGTTGCAGACGCACTATCTACCCTTGGCGTTGAAGACTCAGTGATCGATGATCTATTTGATGACGACGTTGAAGTAGCAGATGCGGCCGCCTTGGCAGCTGGCGAGACTGTATTAGAAAACATGCCGGATGACGGCGAAGACTTTGATATTTTTGTCGCAGCGTTTGCTTATAGCGATGAAAACGTTGATGCCGCTGAAGACGAATCGTTTGATAGCCTAGACGGTGAAGCCCAGTTTGATGCCGCTGGCAAGAAACTACGCGCCGGCAAAAAGACTGTTAAAAAAGTAAACGGTAAAACACTGGTTTATAAAGCAGTGAAAGCCATCCGTAACGGTAAAAAAGTAACGATTAACAAGCGTATTAGCGGCAAGCCGTTACTAAAAGCCGGCCAAAAAGCGGCGCTTAAAAAAGCACGCCGCAAAGCCGGTACCGGATCAGCCATCCGCAAGCAGATCCGATCGTTTGGTAAAGGTATGCGCATGAATCTATACAAAGGCAATCCAAAACGTTTGGCCGCCTTACAAAAGGCAGGATCGGCGCGTTATTTCAACTCATAACACCGGACATGCCAGCACCAAAAAAGCCGCCTTGATATAGGGCGGCTTTTTGTTGGAACACCACCAGCCAGCGCGAATTTTATCAAACTACAATAGAGTGATTAAAATATTAATACCCTATAGGTGAATCATGAAACTATCCGACATAACAGAAAAATCCCCATTGGTAGCTGATTTCTCAAAGCGCCTTACCTATACCGCCAAGCAAAAGATCGTAAACACTGAAATCGAGAAAACAAAGCGGGTATCAGGCGCAAGCGTGCGGCCGGTAAACTTTATTTTTGAGAATGGCCAAACTTTAAAGATCTATTTGCGCTTAGTGGATGGCGAGGCCAAGCCTAATGAGGTGCCGCCAAAGCGCCTTGATGTTATCCGTATCGATATTAACGGCAAGCAAATCCCAATGTCAGGCGATTACGATAACAGCTATAAGCCATCGTTTAATGCCTCAGTCGATCTATTGGCGAACGCCATCAAGTCTGGTCAAAAGTCATTTGATCTAAAACGCGCCAAGGTTAAAGTGCGTGCGCCGCGTACCGGTAAAGCGCCTATGAATAAAGCCCAGCAGCGCAAGGCCTTGC
>DAIPIF010000300.1:0-2275 GCA_036770925.1 Psychrobacter sp. | reverse complement strand
TTACCGTGGGCGACCAGTTATTATGGGGCGCAGCAGAGCCACTACGCCGTATGCTACGCATCATCCGTGAGCAACAACGCTAAATTACTTGATTAACCCGTAAGTTTCGATAAAAAGACAGTCTCGGCTGTCTTTTTTATGGGCTATATTTATTTTATTCAAGCCTGCACGCTATGACTGATACGCAATCATAATCTCATTGCGGCGCATAAATGGCAATATCCACGGCGGATTATAACGCGCCAGCTCAGGGCTGCCTGTCATAATTAGGTTTTGAGCTTGCATCCACTCCTGCAGCGCTTGAGTTTTTTCGGCAACCTTTTTCTCCCCTGCTAAACCTGAGAATGTAATCACGCCATAGGTCTGTACGGGCAGCTCAACAATCGTAATGTCTGCATTATTAGGCTTAGGCAACGTCTGCATAGTATATTGACTTGGCATCACAAACTGCACCCGCCATTGTCCCGTGTCTTGCTGCATATTCACCGGCGCGGTCATCGCAATTTTTGCTGAGGTATCCTTAGCACTGTCATTACCGTTAGGCTGCATCATCACCGGCGCAGTCATACTGATGTTGCTACTCTCGCCAGTTGGCGCGGTATTATTACCAAAGATATAGTTCGCTAAGGTTTTAAAGCCTTTATTGCTCGCCACCATCTGGCTACCTGTAACCCACGTTTGTGCGACGATTTGGGCATCATAGCGACGCAGCTCAAAGTCTTCCGTTTGATTTAAAATCGTAAATTTGGGTTCTTCGGTCGCCATAGCTGCTCCTGATAATAATAATGAGGTACCAATTAATAGATAAACTGTCGGTTTCAGCGCCCTACTCCATAAGTACACTGAGCATTTATATCGAAAATAATCACAGCTATCATTTTATCAGTCCTTAATGACTAACGTCTGTGCGCTTTGAGTATAAAGATAGCGCGGGCTGATATTGATACCCCAAATAAACGCCCAGCAATGCTATAATTAGCGCCATTTTCATAGCTTAGATAGTGATTATTATATGCAATTTACTCTACATAAAACCGCCAGCGGTGAAACGCGCGCACGCCGCGGCACCGTGCATCTCAATCATGGCGAGGTACAAACCCCTGCCTTTATGCCCGTCGGCACTTATGGCACGGTCAAAGGTATGCTGCCACGTGATATCGAAGCCATTGGCGCAGATATCATCTTAGGCAATACCTTTCATTTATGGCTACGCCCAGGAACCGAGGTCATCGACAAGTTCGGTGGTTTGCACCAGTTTATGCATTGGGATAAGCCTATCTTGACCGATTCAGGTGGTTTTCAGGTATTTAGCTTGGGTGCTATGCGTAAAATTACCGAAGAAGGGGTCAATTTTAAATCGCCTATTGATGGCGCCAAAGTATTTTTATCCCCCGAAAAATCGATGCAAATTCAGTATAGTCTCAATTCTGACATTGTCATGCAGTTTGATGAATGCACCCCTTATCCTGCAACCCATGAGGAAGCCAAAAAATCTCTGGAGCTGTCACTCCGTTGGGGACAGCGCTGTCTTGATGAGCATCAAAAGCTCGGTAGCACCAATGCCCTCTTTGGCATTATCCAAGGCAGCATGTATGAAGATTTGCGTCAGCAATCACTTGCAGGACTGCTAGAGATTGGTTTTGATGGGTATGCTATCGGTGGTCTGTCGGTCGGCGAGCCTAAAGATGAGATGATGGACGTTTTGGATTATATGCCGCACGCCATGCCAGCGGACAAGCCGCGTTATTTAATGGGTGTCGGTAAGCCTGAAGATATCGTTGAAGCGGTGCGCCGCGGCGTCGATATGTTTGACTGCGTCATGCCGACTCGTAACGCCCGTAACGGTCATTATTTTGTCACCGGTGATGCAGATAATGCCGGCGTGGTACGTATTCGTAACAGCCAGTATCGTCAGGATGAAGGCGCTTTAGATCCTGAATGCGATTGCTATACCTGCCAAAACTTTAGCCGTGCTTATCTGTACCATCTGAATAAATGTAAAGAGATGCTAGGGGCGCAACTGGCGACCATTCATAACTTGCGCTACTATCAGCGGCTAATGGCAGGTATCAGAGAGGCGATTGAGCAAGATAGCTTTGATGACTTTGTGAATGAGTTTTATAGCAAACGTGGACAAAGCGTGCCCGAGTTGAGTCTGCGTTAAGTGGATTCATTGCCTGAATGGCTTTAAAATAACCTTTAATAATCTTTAATAAAAATGCCAGTCCGTTATTAGCGACTGGCATTTTTTTTGCTATTGACCTATTTTCTGACA
>DAIPIF010000299.1:0-2280 GCA_036770925.1 Psychrobacter sp. | reverse complement strand
TATCCTTATTTAAGGAGCGTTATGGCGTACCACAGCAAATGCGCTCTTGTCATACCACCGTTACCACCGACGGTTTTGTCTTTGAAGGACATGTCCCTGCTAAACACATGGCTGAATTCTTAGCAAATCCTCCTGCACAAGCTATTGGACTTGCCGTACCGAGTATGCCGGTTGGTAGCCCCGGTATGGAATATCAAGATAAATTCATGCCTTATAAAGTGATGCAGCTTAACAAAGACGGTACCACAGAAGTTTATGCCGCTATTGAGTCTCCTCAGCAGCAACTATAGTGTTGGCTTAGATGTGAATAGATTCTGTTAAATATCGAAAATATTATAACTATAAGCTTAACCACCATCTCTCAAATTAAATCAGGTTATCATTATGAATAAAAAGAACATACTGAACCGCCGACGTTTTTTAACCGGATCCTCTGCTGTCCTTGGTGCCTCCTTGATGCCGACTATTGCTAGTAGCGCATTGGGACAATCGAGTCGCTCAGGCAGTCAGGGCGCTACTATTAACAGTGATAAACCCGATCATAAAGTACCCATACTGACAGGCAAAGAGTTTGATCTTTATGTCAGCAAAAAACCCATCATTGTTGATGGCAAGTCAAGCACGGCGACGCTCATTAATGACTCATTACCAGCGCCAACGCTAAAAATGCGCGAGGGCGATACGGTAGTGATACGCGTCCATAACCAAATGAATGAGTCGACCTCTATTCATTGGCATGGTCTACTAGTACCGTTTGAGATGGATGGCGTGCCCGGCATTAGTTTTGATGGTATACCAGCAAATAGCACCTTTACGTATAAATTTACGCTGAAACAATCTGGCACTTATTGGTATCACTCGCACACTGGATTCCAAGAACAAACCGGTATGCGCGGGGCCATCGTCATTGAGCCGAAAGGGCGCGAACGTCATCCTATCGAGGAAGACCATGTCATTTTGCTCAGTGATTGGACGCACCGTGACCCGCACAACTTGGTTAAACTATTAAAGCAACGCGCAGACTTTGATAATTATCATTTACCAGATTTTAAAAAGCTACTGTCCGATATTGCCGCAACAGATCTAAAAGCTGCTTTTGATAAGCGCAAAATGTGGAATCAGATGCGCATGATGCCGACAGACTTTACTGATCTGTCTGGTGAAAAAACCTTTACCTATCTGATGAATGGTAAAACCACAGCGGCTAACTGGACGCAACTTGTCAAGGCTGGACAGCCTGTCAAACTACGTTTTATTAATGGTTCAGCGCAGACGATATTTGATGTACGCATCCCCGGCCTAAAAATGAAAGTCGTCGCGACGGATGGGATTGATGTCAGTCCCGTCGATATCGATGATTTCCGTATTGGGGTGGCCGAGACTTATGATGTCATCGTGACGCCCACTAAAGACGCGCATACCATATTTGCTCAAAACATAGATCGGTCAGGCTATGTTGCGACAACGCTTGCTACCAAAAAAGGTGCTCGTCCTGCGATACCTGCTATGGACAAAATCGAATGGCTGACGATGGCCGACATGATGGGCGCCATGGGATCGAATGGCTATAACGCTAAACATGCCAAAACAGAATATGACTTTAAGTCCGATATGCGCGTTGATAGTCCGCGTATGAACCTTGATGACCCTGGTATTAATCTACGTAACATTGATAGAAAGGTTTTGAATTATAGTCAGTTGCGCTCTGTCGGCGATGAGATAATGGCAGAGCAGCGCAAACCCACCAGAGAGATTGAAATACATCTGACGGGAAACATGGAGCGCTATATTTGGGCTCTAGACGGGGTTATGTTCAAAGATGCCGCACCGGTCAATATTAAGCCCAACGAGCGCGTACGTATTACCTTAGTCAATGACACCATGATGAATCATCCCATGCATTTGCATGGTATGTGGAGCGATCTGCGGATGCCTTCAGGTGAGTTTCAAGTACGTAAGCATACGATAATGGTACAGCCTGCACAAAAGATAAGCTTTGATGTCACCGGAGAAGCTGGCAGATGGGCATGGCATTGCCACTTGCTCTATCACATGGAAGCAGGGATGTTTAGAGAAGTTGCCGTTGTTTAATAAACCTTCGAATATGAGCCTTATTATGAAAATATATAAAGTAGGTCTACCGTTTATTGGCATGTCATCTTTGATGCTACTAATGTCACCTTTAGCAAACGCTGCTGAGATGTCGAACATGGATCATGGCAGTATGGACATGTCTGGTATGGATATGTCAGATATGGATCACAGCAGCATGGATATGTC
>DAIPIF010000298.1:0-2294 GCA_036770925.1 Psychrobacter sp. | reverse complement strand
CCGACAGTCGAGTTAGAGTTAGAGCAGTCACCGCAGCCCACTCAGAGTTTTGATCGCATTCTGCAGCGCGCTATTTTTCATGTGCAGTCTATCGGCGGTGGTCGCCTAGTAGAAGGCTCAGATATCTTGGTATCGATGTTCTCAGAGCATGATACTTATGCCGTTTATTTACTCAAAAAACAAGGTATCAGCCGTCTGGAGCTGACCCAATATCTGTCGCATGGACAAGATAAAAATGATGCCTCAGAGCCACGCGCCTCGATGACTGGTGAGCGCCGGAGCATGTCAGAGAAGACCAGTAAAGATCCGCTGGTGGAGTTTGCGACCAACTTAAATCAGCGGGCAGCAGAAGGTAAAACTGACCCGCTTATCGGTCGCGCGCCAGAAATTGAGCGTACGGCACAAGTTTTGTGTCGTCGTCGCAAAAACAACCCGCTACTAGTGGGCGAGCCGGGCGTGGGTAAAACCTCTATTGCCGAAGGCTTGGCATGGCTGATTATCAATGATAAAGCGCCTAAACCCTTAACGGGCTGCGTCATTTATAGCTTGGATATTGGCTCTTTGATAGCCGGTACTAAATATCGTGGTGATTTTGAAAAACGCATGAAAGCCTTACTCGATGCGCTCAAAAAGAAACCCAATGCGATTCTCTTTATCGATGAGATTCACATGATTATTGGCGCCGGCTCATCCATGAGTAGCAATATGGACGTCTCCAACCTTATCAAGCCAGCTCTAGCAAATGGCGAGCTGCGCTGTATCGGCTCAACCACTTTTACAGAATACCGCCAAGTGTTTGAAAAAGACCATGCGCTATCACGGCGCTTCCAAAAAATTGATGTTAAAGAACCAAGCATCGATGACAGTATCGATATCTTGCGTGGTCTCAAGCCCCGTTATGAAGAGTTTCATAATGTCGAGTATAGCGATGAAGCGTTGGTGAGCGCGGTACATTTATCGGCGAAGCATATTCATGAGCGTTTTTTGCCCGATAAGGCGATTGATGTGATTGATGAAGCAGGCGCGTATAAGCGTTTGGGCGTGATTCCTGATGCGGATGATATCAATGCGGAAGAGGATTTCATTGCAGAATTAGAGCAAGATTTCGATGAGGACGCTTATGACAATAGTGCTGAGGATAGCGATAATGAAGTGTCAGCAACGAGCGACTTTTTAGCTAAAAATAATGTGCCAGCCGCTAAAAAACAAAAGCCACCGATAAAAATCGGCGTGGCAGATATTGAAGCCATCATTGCTAAGCTTGCGCGTATCCCGCCTAAAGCTGTCTCTAGTGATGATAAAAGCATCCTTGAGCACTTAGACCGCGACCTTAAGCGTCTGGTGTTTGGTCAAGATGAGGCGATTGCTACTTTAGCGGATGCTATCAAGTTGTCACGTGCCGGTCTAAAAGCCCCTGATAAACCTATTGGCTCATTTATGTTTGCAGGACCGACAGGAGTGGGTAAAACGGAAGTATCTCGCCAGTTGGCGAACTTATTGGGCGTAGAATTGGTACGCTTTGATATGTCGGAGTATATGGAAGCGCATACCGCTTCAAGACTGATTGGGGCACCGCCAGGCTACGTAGGCTTTGATCAAGGGGGATTATTAACTGAAAAAATCACTCAAAATCCGCATTGTGTGCTGCTATTAGATGAGATTGAAAAAGCGCATCCTGATGTCTTTAACTTATTATTGCAAGTGATGGATCACGGTACCTTGACGGATAATAATGGTCGTGTGGCTATCTTTAAGCATGTGATTATCATTATGACCACCAACGTTGGCGCAGATAGTATCAGTCGCTCATCGATGGGCTTTACCGAGCAGGACCATAGCCGCGATAATACCGAAGCCCTCAAACGCGTCTTTACGCCTGAGTTCCGTAACCGGTTAGATGCCATTATTCAGTTTAATGCGCTAGATACTACCGTTGTCGTATCCGTAGTTGATAAGTTCTTGGTTGAATTACAAGCACAGCTTGATGATAAGCAGGTGACTTTAGAGATTGATGATGAAGTACGCGACTATTTAGCCAAAAAAGGTTATGACCGCTTGATGGGTGCGCGTCCGATGCAGCGCCTGATTCAAGACGAGATTAAAAAGCCATTGGCAAATATGATTTTGTTTGGTGAGTTGGTCAATGGTGGGGTGGTGCATCTGACTTTAGAGCCAGAAGCAGGCTCTGATGCCGCAGCGCTTACAGACAGCAGCAAAGGTGTCGATAAAGGCTCAGCCACGAGCCGTATTATATTAACAGTGGTTGAAACTCATGAACCCAGATCAAACTCTGA
>DAIPIF010000297.1:0-2300 GCA_036770925.1 Psychrobacter sp. | reverse complement strand
GATAACACCCATATCCAGACTAAACTCAAAAGGTCCGAAAAACACACTATCTAACAATATAGACAGCGTCATTTGCACCGCTAACAAGCCGTAAATATACTTATCTTTGTTCAAACTAACGATAACGACTGTCATATATTTGACTAGCGTTGCAAACATGATAGCTATAGTTTCTAATCGAATATATTGAGTCGTTTCTTCAACAATCTGTCTAGACTGCTCCATAAAAATCACAATATTTTGTGAATAAACGAATAAAATCGTAGATAGACAAGCCATGATACCCAAGATAACGATAAACCCTGTTTGAACTTTATTTTCAAACTCGTTTTTATCAGACAGAGATTTACCGAATAAATAAAACAAAGGTAAAATTAGTGCCTCTTGCGCTATCTCATAAATCAAACTTAGCCACAGTATTTGACTAGCAATATTAATTCCTGCGTCACTAGGTAAGTCACCGAGAAAATTTACTCTGACGGTTTGATAAAGTGACGGAAATACCATCATCGAGGTAAGAGCGATTAACAGTCTGATATTGATATTCTTGAACATAAGGCTTTATCAGAAATAAGACATTTGAAGTAGAGTACGTTATAAATACCCTTAGCAACAATAATTTTTAACAAATGCGCATGGAGCTCACCCTACAAATAGCTAGAGTCCGAAAACCAAACCCTAACCCTGTCGCAACCCCAAAATAGGAATAACCAAATCTTCCTCATCACTCAGATGCTGCGAGAGTAAATTGGTTACGTCCACCAAGGTTTGATGCAATTGTACTGCCAGTACTTTATCCTCAACCTCCGTTCTCGCCAGCTGATCATTTTGCGCTTGCAATTCATCAAGTAGCGCATTCAAGCGCACATGGTCGCACCCCAATATCTCAAACCCTGCCTGTAGCTGCGGGTACATCCGAATAAATTTAGGGAAAAACCCCTCGTCCTCAACACCATGATGCTGATGCAGTTTAAGCACATGCATATTGATGCGTTTCAATATTTGTGAGCGGTATTCGCTCCAGCCAAACTCCCCTGATTGATAGGCCGTACTTATCTGTGTCAAGATACGCTGACGTTTTCGTATGTTAGTATGTACCTTTAGCCAGCCCGATGTCTTATAGGCATAATCTGCGCCAAACCATTGATCAGGCGGTAACTTATTGAATAAAAATAACCACTCCGCCTCTAGCCGACTCTCAGGATGACGCGGTGATGGAGCAAACAAATCATCGTCTAATGCTTGTGGGCTAGCCTTATTGTCGCTTGTGATAGAGAGAGTCATCAAGGTATCCTTAGGTAGCAGATTTGGCTGGTGACTGGCGCTGATCATGCTCACTCAAACGTATCACCAAGCACTTATATATTTGCTATTTTATTAAAAATAACTGCACTTACAATAGATAATATTTAGATTTTATATATGCCGTGCCCCACTCTGACCCATTAACTCAAAAGACTTACACGGTTGTTTTTTAAACATAAAGGATGCTCATGTTTATAGTAGATAAGGCTGCGACAGCCAGTATGCCTCACAAGCTGCCCATGCCAAAAGTGATCTTTTTTGATATCGACGATACGCTAAGCCGCAACGGTATTATTGCAGCGCACAACAAGGCTACCCTTGAGGCGCTTGCCCAAACCGACATTAAACTGGTGATTTCTACAGGGCGCTCTAAAGCGATATTGCCGGCTGATATTTTGGCGTTGCTCGAGGCAGAGGTTTTAGACGCCATTATCTGTATGAACGGACAGTACAGCTTTGATAATCAGGGCTTAATCAGTCACTATCCGTTGTCTGCTGAGCAGGCGGACAAAATCGTGCAGTTATGCAAAACAAGCGAGCTCATTCATAAGTTTGACTCAGCGACTCATATCGCTTGGTCGGGGGAAAATGAGCGTCTGCGCGAATTCAATGCCAAAACCCCCAACTCCATCGTCGATCCCCTCTACTATCTATCAAACCCTGTTTATCAGTGCTCGGTGTTTTTTAATAATCAATTCGATAAAATGCAGGATATCGACTTTGCGCGGGACGATTTAAAGCTGGTACATTGGCATCAAATTGGTGCGGATATTTTGCCAGCCAACGCCTCAAAAGCCCGTGGCATCCTAGACGTTTGTGACTATTACGGCGTAAATGCCAATGAATGTATGGCGTTCGGCGATGGTTTTAATGATTTGGAGATGTTTGATTTGGTCGGCTATGCGGTCGCGATGGGCGATGCCCAGCCTGCGCTGATCGAACGCGCAGATTTTGTCACCGGTACGATTGAAGAGCGCGGCATCCAGTCGGTACTC
>DAIPIF010000296.1:0-2318 GCA_036770925.1 Psychrobacter sp. | reverse complement strand
CATTTTTGTTGAAAATGCGCCTTGTGCGTGACGTTATCGGCATCACAAGTTAAGCCTGACAGATATAAAATCGCGGGGCACGGATGCCCTGCGAGCGCTTCATCTGGCAGATAAATACTAAAGGTCATAGGCGTGTTGGTCGCGGTAGACTGGTGGCTATAATAATGCTGCTCCCCTTCAAAACAGCGATTGCGACTTATTTGAGTTAATTTTTTTGCATTATTAGTAGTGTTATTGGTCTTGTTCATATTGTTAGTATCGTTATTTTGCATGATTACTTTTCCTTTTTAATTCATTATCCGTATTGGTATTAATACACCGTATTCGCATCGGTAGTCGGCTGCACATCAGGCACTATAGTGATGCTAGTGCCTGCAAACTCATCAGCGCTGGCATTTTTAGTCGCCTGATTGGCAGTGGTAATATCAGCAACCGACGGACGCGCTTTATCAAACAAGGTTTTCTCAAACGCCGGCAGCGCGGTTTCCATCAAGCTGCCGATGACCATTTGTGGCTCAGACGGCTCAAAGCCCATATATAGCTCGCGCTCTTGCACCCGATAAGTCGCGTCTTTAAAGGCGGCGGTAAAGCTGCTATTTTCACGTAAGCTTTCTGCAAAAAAAGCTTGACCAAAATAGGTCATCTCGGCAGTATTGGTGCAACCAAACGACATTTTATCTGCCGCTGAGGCGGTAATGATAACGGTGGTCGGTGATGCCAACTCATCAATAAACGAGCCTGAATAACACGCGGACACCACGATAACCCGCCAGCGAATACCTGACGCATCAAGCGCTTCACGTAGCCACGCGGCATCTAAATTATCCATCTCAAGCGGCGGGTTATGTAGCTGAATGATATTATTATCACCGTGAGAAGATAAGGTCAAAAACAGTACATCTTCATCCGCATCCATCTGCTGACCGATTTGCTTAAGACCCTGCAAGATACTGGTCTTAGTGGCTATCGGCTCATCCATCCAGCTATAGGTATTATTAATCAGCGATAACGACTGTCCACTGGTACCAAAACGCACATCGAACAATTCACGGACTTTATTAATCTCAGAGCGAAAGACATTTTGCTCAGAGTAGCCCGCCACTCCCATAAAATACCAATCGCTTTTGCCCGCCACGCTAGCATCAATACTATCTAGCGCTTGCTGCAACAGGCGCGGCTGCTCATATAATGCTGCCTCCGCGAGCACAGGCTGCACTGGAATTTGCTTAAAAATAGGCTGATCAGCGACGTTATTTTGCCAAATGGTCAACAGCGCCACAGACCCAACTAGCACTATGATACGCTCCCACCAAGGGGTGCGCAAACGCCGAAAAAATATCCATAACAGCGCGAGCATTTGCCACAAAAACAGGATCAAAAATAAAACAGGTAAAAACGAATAGCTCCAATCAGGCAGCCAACCTTGACCACCAAAAAACTGCACGATGCTTTGTAGTAATGCCGACAAGGTATCGGCAGTCAACCACAGTATCACAGGGACAAACAGCAGCCCTTGATTGCGCGAGCGCCTTGCTAAAATGATACCGCCCAATAAGATAATGGTCGGCCAAATCAAATAGCTGACCAGTCCTTGCTCATTGAACACGCTACCACTTTCGGCAGCCAACCACGAAAACAGCACATTACTACCCAGTGCTAATATGGCAAAAGTAGCAAATTGGATAAATGTTGGCTTAACCCAAGAAAACGCACGCGTTGAACCGACCAGCATCCACAAAGCGGCAATAATATTGGCAGCGAAATTCAAAGAAAAACGCTGCAGAGAAATGGTTTTTAGGGACGCCAGTGACAAAGACTTAGACCTCTATCGAGTCAAGGAAATAAAAAGACAGCAAAAACCGTCTAAATAAAGCGATAGCGCTTATCTTATAGCCTATCTTGTTAATCTGTCACGATTGTAACGGATTGTCAGTCTGGCACATAAGGCTGATTTGTAAAAAGTATGCCTTATGACAACTCTCAGTGCTAAAAAGGAGGTCTTCAGAAGACCTCCTTTGGTATGAATACTGCTATGAGCCGTGCTAGAAGCAGTATTATAAACCGTTAGATTATATTATAAATGCATCACACCAGCCTAACGCATTAACAGCGCATTGACGCGTTTTAGATAAGCGGCAGGATCATCAAGCTGACCGCCATCGGCGAGCAGTGCTTGGTCAAAGATAACTTGCGCTAAGTCATCGAACTGCTCGCTGGTCTCAAGCTTTTTAATTAGCGGATGATCAGGGTTCACTTCAAGTGTGGGCTTGCTCTCTGGCACTTCTTGACCCATTTGCTTGAGCAGCTGAATCATTTGT
>DAIPIF010000295.1:0-2332 GCA_036770925.1 Psychrobacter sp. | reverse complement strand
TATCCGCCAGTAGCCCAATGATACTAATCACCGTCACCGGCTCTGGTCGTCCTAGCGCCTCACAATAACTCCGCAGCACGGCATAGACCGCCATCGCAGGGAAACCAAAGGACACGCCATGCAGATATTGCGCCGCAATCGGTCTGATATTATCAGGAACGCCCATCAGCCCCAGTACATTGGGCATGAGATTGACGATGACAAAACCTATGATGCCGATAACGCCTGCCGTCCATAGTGACTGCTGAGTAATATGCGGAATTTGGTCGTGCTTATCTTGTCCTATTGCCTCGCCAATCAGCGGTGTGGTGGCAATCAAAATCCCTGTCGCCAATAAAAACAGCGGCAGCCAAATGCCAGAACCCACAGCAACCGCCGCCAAATCTAAGGCAGACACTTGCCCTGCCATAATGGCATCCACCACCCCTAGCGCGGCTTGGCAAAATTGAGTAATTAAAATAGGAAGCGCAAGCACGCCTAAGCGTAAGCTATAGCTTTTAAAATCAGTAAAGGAAATCGGCAAAGCCATGGTCAGCAACTTTTTATTATTCACAAGTTTATTGTTGGTTTAGCAATAGCAATTGCTAGCAACAAAGGCGTAGCGAAACAGTCATAGGGGGAAATAGTGAGGCGCTATTGGGCTTGTCAGTATCGACGGACAAGCTGCCGCAAAACAAGATAAAAACCAACCACAAAATAACGCCACTCCAATAAAAATAACCCGCCAATTCAAGGAGTGAAATGACAGGTCAAAAGTAGCGATGATGGTAAACAAGCTGCCGCTTGATGTCAACGTTTAGGGGTGCTATAAATTTAAGTGCCGATGCTTGGGGTGAAACGGGGTCAGGATAGCCGGCTTTATACTTCGGAGTGGATTTTATCAGCCAGTAAGTCATCGTGTTATCCTTGTCAGTGTTTATAACGTGATAGTAAGCTATGATAGCATTACTGCTTTTCTACATTATATAACCCCTAACCAATAAGTCCATTTATGCCAAGCCAAAAAGCCGATACTGCTCATCCCTCCCATGCTACTGATATATTTGATATAAAAGTGGCTGATATTCCCTTAGCGCTGTATATTCATATTCCGTGGTGCGTCAAGAAGTGCCCATACTGCGATTTTAACTCGCATGAGCTGCCGGCAGAGACTCAATTCTCATTATATGATGAGTATGTCACAGCTTTGTTGGATGATGCCAGATTGCAGCAAGCGCTCACGCAAGGGCGGCAAATCAGTTCGATATTTATCGGTGGTGGGACGCCGTCACTACTACCGATTGTGCATTATCAGCGCCTGTTTTTAGGATTGCGTGCCTGCTTTGATTTTGCCGATGATATTGAGATTACCATGGAGGCGAATCCGGGGACGCTTGAGCATGCGCCTTTTGAGGAATACCTAAAAGTTGGTATCAATCGCTTATCAATTGGCGTACAGAGTTTTGCGGCGGATAAGCTGTCAGCGCTCGGGCGTATTCATAATCCTGCGCAAGCGGTGACGGCGATTAAAGCGGCACGGGCGGCAGGCTTTACCCGCGTCAATGTCGATTTGATGCATGGTTTACCGCAGCAAAACCTAGTTGAGGCATTGCATGATATTCAATTGGCGCATGATAGCGGCGCTACTCATATCTCATGGTATCAGCTGACTATCGAGCCTAATACAATATTTTATCGTAGTCAGCCTATTTTGCCTGATGAAGATGATTTAGCCGATATTGAAGAGGCAGGGCAGGCACTATTACAAAGCTTGGGCTACGATAATTATGAGGTATCGGCATGGGCGGGCAGGCGAGATACGCCTTGTCGTCATAATGTCAATTATTGGCAGTTCGGCGACTATTTGGCAATTGGGGCGGGCGCTCATGGCAAAATTAGTCTTGATACTCTAAAGATAGATACTAAAGCTCGCGATGCCCTCGTGAGCCACGGTGGTAGTATTGAAAATGGTATTTATCGTTTTAGTAAATCACGCGCACCCAAAGACTATGTTGATTATAAAGCGCTCTCAGAAGCCCCAAACGCCCCTAAAATGGTCGGTTGGCAGCCCATTGCCGCTGATGAATTGGTCAGTGAGTTTATGCTTAATGCGCTGCGTTTACATGCAGGGGTATCATGGGCGCTGTTTGCGGCACGGACGGGGCTTGAATTTGTAAGCATCGCTGAGCAAGTAGAGCGCTTAGTTGAGCAAGGATTATTAGTGGATAGCACCGATAAGCTGCAACCAACTGCCTTAGGAAGGCGTTATCTGAATCAGATATTACGGGCTTTTTTATAATCAGTACTCTATTATTGACTAAAAAGTAGGGAATAAAAAAGGCTCACCAATAGG
>DAIPIF010000294.1:0-2333 GCA_036770925.1 Psychrobacter sp. | reverse complement strand
AAGGCGCAGGACTCACAGGATAAAAGCCCAATAGTGCTTGATAAACGGGCGCTATTGGCACTGTTTACGCTGACACCGGAGGGTACAGCAGACGCGGCTTTGATGACCGCTGATGCCCATGAAACCACGGTTGCCCGTCAACGTGTGGCGCTGTATCGTAGGCAACATGAGCGCACCCGCTTGCTCTATTTGGCGTCAGAGCACACCCGCCCAACCTATTTAGTGCAGACTCTTAAACCTCAATTTGCTGAATATCAGCACTATTTGCTCGCCAAACAATTGGATAAGCGCGGCTTGATAGATATCGATGGGCTAGAGAGATTGTGGCAGCAGCTACATGTGGTGGATGATATTATTGCTGATATTGTGCATCATATGCCCGCCCAACAGCCGGCTGGCTGGCAGCTCACCGCACAAGAGGGACAAAACCCGCTGCGCTTTGCGACGATTGGTAAGCTCAAATATCCTAAGCCTATCGCTGATCAAGCGAGCCTAAATAGTTATGTGCTCGGGCATTTTGGGGTCAGTAGCTTTACCTATGATCGCGGTTATTATATCGGTCATGTCATCGGCTATTTATTCAGCTGTTATTTTTGCGCGCATCTGTCTATCAGCTACGGTGTCACGGCGCTTGGCAGTCAAATGGTGAGCGATTATGATTATGCGAGCCTTGAGACCCCTTATATGGTGCGTTTGCTCCAAGGGTTAGATGGTTATTGCAAAAAGCGGGTCTATCAATTAGCGGTTATTTGTGCGCGGCTCAGTGTCTATGCCAGTGATAAACGCATTGAGAAAATGCTTATCGCTGAGGTCAATGACTTTGATAAAAAGTTGCAGCAGCAGCATTTAGATGTTTTATTACTGCAAGGTATGATGCCCGATAGCAGCGACTCTACGCCATTGTTTTAATCGCGCCGTTTAGGCTAAGATATAAAAACTAAGTCATAAAACGTCATTTGCTATTTTTGCCCGCTTTAGGATATTTGCCTCTATGCCTGCTTATCATTATAAAGCGCTTGATGACCACGGCGCGCTCCAAAAAGGGTTACTTGAAGGTGACTCAGCGCGGCAAGTGCGTCAGCAATTACGTGATAAGCACTGGACGCCCGTTGAGGTCAATGCGGTCAATGACAGACAAAGCCAACAAAAAAACCGCTACAAAAAACCGTCTGCTTATGAGCTGGCATTATTGACCCGTCAGCTATCGGTACTACTTGCCGCGGGTATTCCCTTAGAAGAAACCCTTGCCGCAGTTGCCAAGCAATCTCCCAAAACCCATATCAAATCATTAATGCTTGCGGTGCGCGCGCATGTACTTGAAGGCTTAAGTTTGGCGCGCGCTCTGCAACAAGCCGCCAGCTTTCCGCCATTATATATCGCCACCATTGCCGCTGGCGAGAAGTCGGGGCACTTAGACTTAATCCTGAATCAGCTTGCCGATTACACCGAAAACCGCTTTGCGCTACAAAAGAAAATCCAAGGGGCGATGATTTATCCCATCGTGCTGATGGTGATGGCGATGGCAGTTATTATGGGCTTAATGAGCTTTGTGGTGCCCAAAATTGTCAAAGTCTTTGAGCAATCAGAACAAGCTTTGCCACTGATTACCCAAATCGTCTTGGCGCTGTCCAATGCCATTACCGAGTGGTGGTGGCTGATGTTATTGGTTATCGGTAGCGCCGCATTTTTATGCTATCGGTTTGCGCGTACCCAAGCCGGCAAACTGACGATTGATAGTGTGGTGCTCAAATTACCGATATTAGCAAGGCTCTCAAAGGGGCTAAATGCCGCACGTTTTGCCAGTACCTTGGCGATTTTGGTACGCTCAGGTGTGCCTTTGATAGAGGCGTTACATATCGGCGCGGCGGTCACCACTAATCTGCATATTCAAAAAAACATCCTCACCGCGGCTGACCGAGTGACCGAAGGCGCAAGCTTATCGAGCCAGCTTGAGAAGTCCAGTTACTTTCCGCCGATGATGGTACAAATGATAAAAAGTGGTGAGAACTCAGGCGAGCTTGAAAACATGCTCAGCCGCGCCGCCAACATGCAAGAAGCCGAAGCCACCAACTTTATCAGTACTTTGTTGTCGTTATTAGAGCCATTAATGCTAGTACTGATGGGCGTGGTAGTGATGATTATCGTCATGGCGGTGATGCTGCCTATCGTTAATATGAACGATTTGGCAGGGTAGTTTTACTCTTAGAGTGGGCTATTATTGACGTGGTACAAAGGTTTCTGATGGTGTGTCAAAAAGTATGCTGATTAAAATTTGAACAATTTTTGAAACCTTGAGAGTCCTATAGAATCAGAGAACTTAGCATAGATTTCTT
>DAIPIF010000293.1:1361-2335 GCA_036770925.1 Psychrobacter sp. | reverse complement strand
TAATTATCATTAACTTTAGCTAATATATACAACAAGCACCCCAAATACTTCAAACCCCCTGACGAGCTGTAATAATTATCTGTCATAGCCAAGTTCTTATCAGACCGCTTACGCTTCTTCTGTACCACTCTCACCTCATAACCATGAAAACTCTCTCGAGCACCGACACGTATCGAGCTATCGAGCTCGAGCTTTTTTTTAATATCACGCACTGCCTGCTCGCTATGAGCCCTAATCTGCCAATGACTGGCATCGATAAGTTGACAACCTACTGTCACAAACTGCTGTAGCATCTGAAGCTGGCTCTCTTTAATACCGAAATGAATTGATGAGGTGTTTAAGTTGTATTTATCTGCAAATATATCCGCAAACGATTTCAGCCTATCAGGCACATCAATTGACATCGGATACGCACGATCAAGCGCTTTAACTAAAACCTCTTGGTTTTTATGTCCCGTTGGCGCACTTAAAAGCAACCTATCATCAGTAAAAACCTGACTAGCCCTATCGTAAACCTGTCTAGCTTCATGAATAGGAATGCCATGCCGAAGTGCGACCTCTGCCAACCGCCCTGCTCGTTTATCAGCGATTATTTTTTGTAGCTCTTCTAACAGTGCAATAACATCATAAACTTTCGAATGAATGAATATAGACAGCTGAGTATCTACTGTGTCATTTGGTATGTTTTGCTCATAATCTGTATTAGCTGGTGTTCTGTTATCGATAAACAAAGACTCTTTGTTCGCAACCTTGCTAATTAAATAGCCACGCATCTTATCAAGATAAACCTGTTTATTGCTAGGACTATAAGCTCTGCCATCTTGTCTATTCACCGTCTGATAACCAATACCTGTCACCATCTCAAATAAGGTTATAGGCATAGCAAGCTTGGCTTGACTCATTTGCCAGCCAGCCAGCAAGTGAGCGGTATGGATATAATATTCAAACGTAGTATCTGGCGTTAAATGCCCAGC
>DAIPIF010000293.1:0-1351 GCA_036770925.1 Psychrobacter sp. | reverse complement strand
TTATTAGCAAGCACGGCGCTAGCGATAACGTCGCTATGGGCTATATCATAATCTGTCATCACCTGCGCAAGTGGTGAGCCGCTTAACACCAATGCCAGCTGACTAATAGCAGTATGCCGAAAGCTATGAAAGGTAAAGTCATGGGCAATTAGCAATCTATCCCATATTATTTTCATCATATTACTGAAAAACACAGATGGTAGTGGCTGATCGCCTGAGCCTTGTGAGAATAAATAACGGCGCTTTAACCTTTTTTGTTGATAATAGAATGCGATGAACAGCTTTAACTCATCATCCTTGAAAAGACTATCTAGCGGTATAACCCGTTTGGCACTACTGCTTTTGAGCCTACGATAGCGATTGGGTTTGAGGATTATTTTAGGTACTTCAATCACTTGGCCATTGATGATACCTATATCTGTAATGTCGCTAACCTTAATGCCGATGATTTCATTGATACGCATACCGGTGCGATAAGCGAGTGTTAGTACAATCAGGCAAAGCCGCTTTTGATCAACCTCCAACTCTGATGACTGCACATACTCTTTCATCGCATAATAAATACGAGGTGATATTATATTAGCTTTAATAACTTGCCGATTACTCCCCCATGGGAAATAGACATAAGGCGCATCAAAGTGCATACGCTGGTAATCGTGAAATGCTTTTAGACGACCATAAGTAAATTTCTGGCTGTCTTTTAGGCGATCAAGATAGGAGAGCGGTTGACCAGCATTATTATTATCATTATCTATACCACTAGAAATATCATCATCAAACTCTGATGACTTGCTCAGCACAGATACCCTGCGGCCATCTTTTACCTTACTTTGAATAATCTGCTCGTAAACTTCCTCAAAGTCACTGCCCTCCCACTGATCAACATCCTCATCCACCGTCAGCATCAGCCAGTCGCGGCCAATGCAGCCAATATACTTACTGATGGTATTGAGCCGAATGCTATGATCATCCAGTAATGATAACGCCCAACTAAGCAAGCGTTGTGCATTAGGCTGGCTAGCATCCGTCTTTAATATTGTGATAGTGGAAATAGCGGTGTTTCTAGTCAATTTGAGCGTATCTTGCAGCTCTTTGATTAGATTTTTACTAAAACTAGGATAGTTTATGGTACTACTTTGGCTATTCGACTTTATCGATAATTGATAGCTGGCATCAAATAGGTCAGACCACTCGAGTGGCTCAGGACTTGGATTGATGAGCTCTCGGTTATAACTGACTAGTTTATCAGTAGGCAAACCTGTTGTTTTTATATCGCCTTGCTTCACCACGGCTAGTGCACCATCAATCAGGCTACCCTCTAGCTGTCGCCAGTGGTAGTTGGCATATTTGA
>DAIPIF010000292.1:0-2336 GCA_036770925.1 Psychrobacter sp. | reverse complement strand
CCCGGCGTATAAAATCTTTTGGACGGGGATATTTGTCGCCCACACCCAACATCTCACGCAACATCTGTATAGGGTATGGGATAGGTTTTGTCATGGAACAAGTTAACCAGTACATCCGGACACAATATGCAGACGGCAAAGATAATGCAGTCGCTAGGTCATACATCGAAAAATTGCCATTGACAAAATCAAGTATATATTGCAAAAGCCAAGTGGCACACGTGAACTTGATTAATCCGTTGCCCTCCGGGTAACGTATATTATCTATCAAGTGAGTATAATATCTCACGCCACCTCTGCCATCGGGAGCAGTATTTTTAGTCCACTTGCCTTTTTTGCTGTCGTAATACTCGATAGTCTTGTTGCTTAATGAGCAAGCAGCTTTGTAAACTTTGCCATAGTCGTTAGTACCGTCAGTTAGTATCTCCTTAATCGGTATCTCGATATTTGCCGTGATACCGTCTACCGATACGGCAGTACCAAGGATATTTGTAATCCGCTGACCATTAAGCAGCTGATTAGCATGCTCGACAATTTTTACAAAAATCCTAGTCTCATAAAGGGAAAAATCTCCCTTCATGACGGTTGTTAGGTATGATTGTATTACATTCATATACGTTATTTTTTGGTTTTTATTTTTACTTCTCCGCAACGCTGATATATTGTTACAATACCATCGAGTACATCAATATAATGCATGTAATCATAAGGAGTAACAACTAACCGCACAAATTGTGGCTGCATCATAAGGTATACTTGAGCGTCACGTATAGCAATCCGGAGGTCATACCATGTTTTCATCACCAACTTAAAGTGGTGACAATACATCTCAAAATAATGGTCATAACGTTCAAGCAAATCAATAGATTCAGCGCTGCTCTCCAATCCCTCGCAAAAAAACTCCAGGGAATCTTTTAATTCCCTAATGACTTTTAAATGATTTTCATCCATAACTTTGTAATATTTATAGTTTATCTAGGGGCAAAGTTATAAATATATATGGGACAATACAAATATTAATGTCCCAAATATTATCCCATTAAATATTATTAACAAAAAAGGGGACTAGATATTAAATCTAGACCCCCAAAAAGCGAAAAGAAGTTAACTAACGGTTTAGAAATCCTCGCCACTAGCTGCCTTGCTCACATAGGCAATAGTCTTGCCCATGTACGACACAGAGCCAGCCTTATAATCTTCCGCCACGACAACGTTAAACATTGCCACGGTGGCGGTAGCATTGACTTGGTAATTCGAAATCGAAATACCATTACCCGTTGTTGTCGGAGCGACAGCAGACAACTTATTACCCTCGATTGTTACTGCTGTGGTACCTGGCTTGCTAATAGTCAATGGCTGAGACCCACCGTTAATTGTATTAATCACGCTGTCGGATGTATGTCCGCCAGTTGATGAGCCTCCTGTTTCACCTGTGCCGCTGCCTCCCTCGGCTCTAGTCCTCTTGCTTTTTGCAACACTACCCTGCAGGATTGCATCTCCCTGGCTCTGCCAAGATGCGGTGACCTCTGCAATCCACGCTGTTGTAGTTGTTGCATTAATCATCGCCAATGCGACAGAGTTAGGCACTAACTCGGCATTACTTGCATAGGTAACTCCACTACCTTTGCGGGTAACAATGACGGCAGCAGCATTGCTGTATTGCGGATTCTTGAACGCAAACTGCAAACCACCATTAACAGCTGACAATACACCCACAGACGGACCAAGTGACGGTATATCGCTAATTGCTGTCTGGTCAGAGGTTGACACAATAAACTGCCGAATATCCCACTGAGGTTGCACGAGATTGCCACTATCGTAATAGTTACTGAGGTCAAAGTCCACACTAGTAACAAGGCTACTGATGCAGACAAACGTAATGATGTCGCCAACGTGGTAACCTTGACCTATAAGGATTGACGACAAATCGGCAACCGTCTTTTCAGTACCCTTAATTCCCGTGTTCGCAAACAAAGCGTTTTCGTTCGCAAACTTCGGGACCATAGGAGCAGCTAACGAGCCTTGAGACATCTGCCAACGTCCAAAAGCCGGAAAATAAGGGTCGCTAACCTCATCCTTGCGGAGGAGACAAGCCTTGTCCACGTTGTGGCGCATGAAAGCGTTAAATGCCGTTTCTGTTTGCTTTTGGTCCTGGTAAGCAAAACGGAAAAAGTGCTGCACTGCCTTTTGATAAAACTTTACGGCATTAGAAAACTTTGCACGCTGCAACATCTGACCGCTAGTCTTTGGATTTTTGACGGTCGACTGATAGGCTCTTGTTATCTGTGAGCCTTTGCGAGTGTAGAGGACGAGGTTGCCTACTCGACCTATAGCAC
>DAIPIF010000291.1:0-2345 GCA_036770925.1 Psychrobacter sp. | reverse complement strand
TTGTGTACTGACACTAGGATTGTTACGCAGACCGTATTCGATGTTTTGTTTGACACTCAGGTTGGGAAATAACGCATAATCCTGAAAGACAATATTAAAGCCCCTTTGTCTCATAGAGACACGGGTAATGTCTTCGCCGTTATAGGCAATACGGCCACCATTGATGTCGGTCAACCCCAAAATCATATGCAGTAAAGTGGTCTTACCACAGCCAGATGGCCCCAAGATGGATACTATCTCACCCTTATTAATTTTGAGGGAGAGGTCCTCAAAGATCACTTTTCCATCATATATTTTTGTCACACCTCTGAGCTCTAGCATATCAACCAACCCAATCAATTTTAATTTAATGATTTATTTTGCATAGGTCAGCAGTGTATCTATCAAATATGACACTTCGATGAAAGATAAAGATTAGATAACAGGTGTGCTAAAAAGCCTGAGAAAAGTGAAGCGCCCCATGATTACCTTAGATTTAACTTTCTTAGAAAAAAACGATGATAGAAGCACGAAACGACCCATCTGTTATTAAAGAGCGAGCCATTCGTATGCTGATTCAATCAGTAACTAACTACCCTTCACTCTCTACATCGACAGCCGTCCAAATCATCAGTACCTAGGGGTATTTACCATTGCTCGCGACCATGACATTAAAAGCAGAAGCATGAGGTATGAAATTCACTTTTCTCAGGTTTAAAAACTAAGGCTTTCTGCTCACCTTACGTTTTAATACTGCCTATCTTTATACTTTCTTTATACCTCACCCCATTATCTTGACAACACTTTTATACCTCTCTCGGCATACTGTTGCTATTAAGAAGTAAGCAATAAAGAAGTCATAAAAGATCAGTCTAACCATCGCTGATCTTCATTATTTATGGTTCATTGTGCGTTTTTGGAGAGTGTCATGGAAGTTTTTGCAGGGTTTCTAGCCTTCGGTTTATTCATCTATTTGTTATATGTGCTGATTAAACCGGAGGCATTTTAATGACAATATATGCGCTATCACAGCTGATTATTTATCTAATCGTTCTATTTACTTTAGGGTATTTTCTATCAGGTTATCTGCTGCAAAGGATGCAAGACCCTGTCTCTCGGCTTGAATCCCGTATTTTTATGACGCTGGGTATGATCGGTCAAGATACCAAAGGCAGCCCTGTTTTTGGTATGAATTGGAAGCAGTACGCTGGCGCCATTGTGCTATTTAACCTCATTGGACTATTGGGGTTGTTTGTTTTGCAGTTGGTGCAAGGACACTTGCCGCTAAACCCTGCCAATATGTCAGGCGTCACGTGGGACTTGGCGATGAATACCGCCATCAGTTTTATCACCAATACCAATTGGCAAGCTTACGGCGGCGAAAGTAGCATGAGCTACCTGACCCAAATGATGGGCATGTCGTTACAAAACTTCTTATCAGCGGCAACCGGTATCGTGGTGGCTTTTGCCTTAATGCGTGGTCTGGTATTTAAAAAGAGCGCGCATCTGGGTAATGCTTGGATAGATTTATGGCGCTGTAATCTTTATATTTTGCTGCCGATAGCAGCAATTATAGCGGTTCTACTGATGAGCCAAGGCGTCATACAAACGCTGTCCATGTATACCGATGTGCAGACCTTACAAGGTGAGTCGCAAACGATTGCTTTGGGCCCTGTTGCCTCGCAAGAAGCGATTAAGATGCTCGGCACCAACGGCGGTGGATTTTTTAATGCCAACTCTGCCCACCCGTTTGAGAATCCTACGCCCTTTTCTAATTTTATCCAAATGTTGGCTATTTTCCTTATCCCAACGTCGCTTTGTTTTTGTCTTGGCAAAATAAGCGGCAACCTCAAACAAGGTATCGCTATCTTAAGTGCTATGACGGTCTTGTTCATAGCGATGTATTCTTTGACTGTCAGCAGCGAGCTTGCCGGCAACCCTTGGTTAGCGTCACAAGTTCAAGGCCTGACCGATGCCAGCGTGAGCGGCAACATGGAGGGCAAAGAAGTGCGTTTCGGCATTGTTGCCACGTCACTGTTTGCCACGATTACCACTGCCGCTTCGTGCGGAGCCGTCAACGCCATGCATGATTCATTTACGCCCCTCGGTGGACTGAGCACCATGTTGCAGATGCAATTGGGCGAAGTGGTCTTCGGCGGTGTGGGCGCAGGTCTCTACGGTATGCTGCTATTTGCCATCTTGGCGGTATTTATATCGGGGCTGATGATTGGCCGTACTCCCGAATATCTTGGCAAAAAAATCGAACCGTTTGAGATGAAAATGGTGGTCTTGGGCTTATTGGCCGCGCCAACGATGGTGCTAGTAGGCACCGCTATTAGTGTGATGACGACCAGTGGGCAAGCCGG
>DAIPIF010000290.1:0-2347 GCA_036770925.1 Psychrobacter sp. | reverse complement strand
TTAGGAAAAGCTTTTCAATCTGGAATTAAATTACTGGTTCAGTTGGGGTATACCCCAGCGGAACCAGTAAAAGTCACTGAAAACCTATTAATAGACCACTTAAAACAGACTGGTATAATGGAACCACTTATAACAGACTATTCTATCTGAATTGAATAATAACAGATTTTGCCAATATGACATGGTTATATGAAATAAATGCTTAAATTCTTATAAAAACCCAAGCAAATAGTTCGTTGAAAAGTTTACACAAATACCAAGCCATCTTCAGTCTGATGCGCTTTTATATCGACATCATAGGCAGCGCTGAGTCGCTGGCGCGTCATAACTTCAGTAGGCGTACCTTGGGCAATAACTTGCCCGCCGTTTAGTAGCACCACCTCATCGGTATAGCGATGGGCATGGGTTAAATCATGTAAAACCACGAGGATACTTTTGCGCTTCTGATGTACCAGATTGTGCAAATAATGCAGTAAAAAACGCTGATGGCGAATGTCGAGGTGGTTAGTCGGCTCATCAAACATCATGATTTTGGTGTCTTGCATCAGCGCCCGTACGATAGCCAAGCGCTGCTTTTCACCACCTGATAAGGTTTGCACGCGAGCACTGCTTAGATTTGATAGCTCAAAATCTTGCAGCAAGGTTTGCGCGCGCCCGACATGGTGACGATTTGGCCGCTGATACCAAGTAAGATTGGGTGACACACCCAATAGCGCATAATCGAGCACCGTAAGCGGCAGCTCAAAACGCTCATGTTGCCCAACCCAAGCGATATGACCGTCCTGTATGACTGTATTAATAGACTGACCGCCAATCGTAATGTGACCATTGGTCTTCAGTGCTACTCCCGTCTGTTGACCCAACACCGTATGCAGCAGTGTGCTCTTACCTGCGCCATTGGGCCCGATAAAGGCGACCAGCTTTTGACTTGGCACGGTGAGCTTGTCTATTTCTAACAATGTTTTATGACCATGCGAAATATGAATATTCTGCATCGACAATAGCTCGCTTACCTTATTATTATTTATATTATTTTTTTGTTTCGGTCGCCCTTTTTGCATCGACTGCACTGACCGCACGGTTTTTGCTGCCGTAGCGCCGCGTCCACTTTGAAAAAATGAATCAAGCATAGTTATTCCTATCAATTAACGGCGGCTACTGCGCACAAACAGCCAAATAAAGAAAGGGCCACCAAGCAGCGCTAAAACAATGCCAGCAGGTACATCCACCGGATAAGCGACATGCCGCGCTGTGCCATCAATGATCAGCAATAGTATCGCCCCAAGCCAACCCGACCAAATCATCAGCCGCATACGCCCACCACCAAACAGAATAGCCAGCAGGTTTGGCACCATCATGCCAATAAAACCGATGACCCCCGCTAAGGACACCGCCGCCCCTGTCAATAATGCCGAAGCAATCACGACTAAACAACGAACCAGACCCACCTTGATACCCAAGGATTTTGCCGCGGCCTCCCCTAACATTAACCCATCTAACTGCCGACCTAAGGGTAATAAAATAGCCAACCCTAAGATCATAGAAACGATCGCATAGCGCAGTGGTACAAATCCCGCCTCTGCCATACTGCCCGACAGCCAATTGGTCGCGGAGCGCAGCACCATATCATCAGACATAAATAAAATTAGGCTGACCACCGCGGCACAGAACGCACTGATGACAAATCCCAATATCAGCAGACCCATCTGCCCGCCGCCCAAGAACCGATGACAAGCAAGAATAAACAAACACACCAGCACACTACCGCTAAAAGCAGCAAGCGGTATGCCAACGCCACCAAATCCCAAAGCCAATACCAGCACTACCCCAAGTGCTGCACCACCTGACGTTCCGATTAGGCTCGGATCGGCCAACGGGTTTTCAAACAAAGCCTGTAGCGCTGCTCCACTGACAGACAATGCCATACCAACCAGCAGTGCTGTTGCCACGCGCGGATAGCGCAGCTGCCAGATAGTATCGTCAAGATGATTGGGGCTTGACCAGTCGCCAAAGCCAATACCAAGCGCCAGCCAAATCAGTAGCAGTGTTACGGCAGCGGGCGCCAGATAATAAAGGCTGTGTTTGTATTTGCTTGATAGGGCGGAGATAGGTGCAGTCAGTGTGTTTGCCATGAAAAGTATCGTTTTATGTAGATAAAAATTCAGTGAGAAATGTGCTCAATTTAGTAAAATATCACTTAGGCTATTTCGCAAGCACATTGAGTTTTTTTAAGACCTCAGGTGACTTTAAGCCATAACGTAAAAAGTCATCGGCTGGCCAAAAATGGACGCCGCCACTTTTACCAGCCGCACTGGACGCAATCTCTGGACGTTTACTAAATTTACTG
>DAIPIF010000289.1:0-2350 GCA_036770925.1 Psychrobacter sp. | reverse complement strand
CGCCAAACAGCACGGAGGGTTCGCTATGTCCAAGCCCAAAAGTAATAATGCAAAGACCATCAGTGTGGCGCTGACGCTATGCTTGGTGTGTTCGGTACTGGTGTCAGCCGCTGCGGTTGGTTTAAAACCAGCCCAAGTTGAAAACGCGCGCTTAGACCGTAACAAAAACATCTTAGTCGCCGCCGGTATGTACGATGCTGAATCGGATACTGCCAATGATGTGGCAGAGCGTTTTAAAGACTTTGATGTTGAAATTGTCGATTTAAACACCGGTAACTATCTGAGTGATGAAGAGCTTGCGACGGCAGGCATCCCTGATCGCAATGCGTATGATGCCGGTCAAGCGACCAAGAACAAAGCCTTAAGTGAAGACTTGGGCAGTAATGACCCTGCGGGTATCGGTCGTAAACCTAAATATGCCAAAGTCTATGTCAAAAACGATGACGCCGGTCAACCTGAAATGGTGGTTTTGCCGATTCAAGGCTACGGTCTATGGGGTACGATTTATGGTTTCTTAACGCTTGAGAGTGATATGAATACCATTAAAGGTATCAGCTTTTATGAGCATAAAGAAACCCCAGGTCTCGGCGCGCGTATTGAAGAACCAGAATGGCGCGCAAAATGGAGCGGCATTCACTCTTATGATGACAGCGGTAATGTGGCAACGGGTGTCAGTAAAGCCGGCAATCCAAAAGAGAACTGGGTGGATGGCATTAGTGGGGCTACCTTGACCGGTCGCGGCGTCAGTAACATGATTCAGTTTTGGCTCGGGGATCAAGGGTACAAGCCTTATTTAGATGCGCTGCGTCAAAAAAGTGGAAAAACTATCGACAATGCAGAAACTGCACAGCAGAAAAGTGCCGATAACACCGCTCAACCGACAACCGAACTGGCAGCAACCCTACCAGTAGCAAACGGCAAGGAGGCATAACATGGCTGACACAAAAAGTATTTTAACCTCGCCAATCTTTGATAATAACCCGATTGGTTTGCAGATATTAGGGGTTTGCTCGGCACTGGCAGTCACCACTAGCATGCAAAATGCCTTGGTAATGTGTGTGGCCTTGTCATTGGTCACCGCCTTTTCAAGCTTTTTTATCTCTATTATTCGTAAGCAAATTCCATCGAGCATTCGTATTATCGTGCAGATGACGATTATTGCCTCATTGGTTATCGTCGTTGACCAAATACTAAAAGCGGTCGCTTACGATATCAGTAAAGGGCTGTCGGTATTCGTTGGTCTGATTATCACCAACTGTATCGTGATGGGTCGTGCCGAGGCATTTGCCATGAGCAACCCACCTATTCCAAGCTTTTTAGATGGTATTGGTAACGGCTTGGGTTACTCAGCGGTATTGCTATTTGTCGCCACTATTCGTGAGATATTTGGTGCAGGGACGTGGTTTGGTATCACCCTATTACAGCCAGTTACCGATGGCGGTTGGTATTTACCGAATGGTCTGTTATTACTACCACCGTCAGCTTTCTTTATTATCGCGTTGTTCATTGTGATTATACGTATTTGGAAGCCTGAACAAGTGGAAGCGGCTGATTTTGTCATGAAGCCACAATCTAAAGGTATGGCTCACGGAGGCGGTCACTAATGGGACATTATGTTAGTTTATTTATAACCTCAGTCTTTATTGAAAATATGGCGCTCGCCTATTTCCTTGGTATGTGTACTTTTTTGGCGGTATCAAAAAAGGTCTCAACCGCTATCGGACTTGGGGTTGCCGTTGTCTTTGTGATGGCGATTACCGTACCGCTGAATAACTTATTGTTCCAATTCATCCTAAAAGATGGCGCACTGGCGTGGGCAGGATTCCCTGATGTCGATTTAAGCTTTTTGGGCTTTTTAAGTTACATTGGGCTGATTGCGGCGGTGGTACAGATTCTTGAGATGTTCTTGGATAAATTTGTGCCGAGCCTGTATAACGCGCTTGGGGTATTCTTACCGCTGATTACCGTCAACTGTGCCATCATGGGTGGTGTACTGTTTATGGTTGAGCGTGATTATAACTTTGGCGAGTCTGTCGTCTATGGTTTTGGCGCAGGTCTTGGTTGGGCTGTGGCTATTGTTGCCTTGGCTGGTATTCGTGAGAAGCTTAAATACTCAGATATCCCAGCGCCACTACGTGGTTTGGGTATCACTTTTATCACGGTTGGACTGATGTCACTGGGCTTTATGTCGTTCGGTGGTATGTCCATTTAAGCAACACACTGTATTAGCTGTTTGAGCTATTTAATTCATTTATTCGGTAGGGGTTTGGAGAACACGCAATGACGTTTTTTCACCCCCCTACTCCATAGATTAAGGATACCTACCATGGATTACGCTACGGCGATTGGT
>DAIPIF010000288.1:0-2379 GCA_036770925.1 Psychrobacter sp. | reverse complement strand
CATAATCATTCCAGCATGAGGCCAAGATGGAGGCGACCGTAGGTTTGCAAATCTCACAGCCATGACCGTTACCATGCTCATCCAAGAGAGCATCAAAGGTTCTAATACCATGAACACGAATCAAGCTATAGAGCTCTTGACGGGTATAGGCAAAGTGCTCACATAAATCATTATTGACCTCAAACCCAAGGGTCGTTAACTGATAGCTTAAAGTATCTTTCACCATAGGCGCACAGCCACCACAGCCTGTACCTGCACTGGTACAAGATTTCAATTCTGCAATGGAGTACGCACCGTTCTCAACCGCCGCGCAAATAGCCCCTTTGGTGACGTTGTAGCATGAGCAAATCGTGGCACTATCTGGTAAATTTTCTATACCCATCGTTGGTTTTTCAACGTTAGGTAAAATCAGGCTTTCAGGATGGGCAGGCAAGTCGATATTGTTGAGATATAGCTGTAATAGATTGTTATAGTCTTCGGTATCACCGACCAACACCGCGCCAAGCAAGCGTTTATTATCAGGCGTTGTGACCAATTTCTTATAAATGCCCTCAGCAGGATTTTGGTACAAATAGCTCAAGCTGTCCGCGCTGTTGCCATGGGCGTCGCCAATACTACCCACATCCACGCCCATCAGTTTGAGCTTGGTGCTCATATCAGCGCCCGTAAAGGTTTGCGACTGATCTCCTGTGATTTGTGCCGCGCAAATACTCGCCATGCTGTAGCCTGGTGCTACTAAGCCAAATATCTTGTTATCCCACACCGCGCATTCGCCAATAGCGTAGACATGCGCGGCATTGGTGCGGCATTGTTCGTCAATTAAAATACCACCTCGTGCACCTATCTCAATACCGCACTCAGGATTGTTTTTGATAATGCCATCTTGCGGACGAATACCTGCACTAAAGACGATCATATCGGTGTCAAGCGAGGTATCATCGGTGAATTGCATGGTCAGCTGGCACGGATTCTCACTAAAGGTGCTCAGGTTTTTATGTATCGCGTCGCTATTATCAATAATGGCTTGGGTATTCTTACCAGTCAATACTTTGACGCCAAGCGCCTCAATTTTTCGTTTTAAAATATCGCCGCCAGCCGCATCAAGCTGTACGCCCATCAATTGCGGAGCAAACTCTACCACATAAGTCTCTAGTCCTAAGGTGACCAGTGCTTTTGCTGCTTCAAGCCCGAGTAACCCTCCACCTACAACCACGCCTCTTTTTACTTTTGGTTGTTCCGCGATGGCAAGAATGTCATCCAAATCAGCAATGGTGCGATATACATGACAGTGTGCATGCTCACGCCCTGGAATCGGTGGTACAAATGGATATGAGCCTGTCGCCAGCACCAGCTCACCATATTCAATCCGCTCGCCAGCTTCAGTGATGATGTATTGATTATTGGTGTCAATATCTACAATACGCTGGTTCAGGTGCAATTGAATCTGGGCAGATGCATAGGCGCTTAAATCAACCAAGTTGAGCTTACTAACATCTTTATGCTCAAAGTAGCTCGATAAATATACCCGATCGTAAGCGGGACGGTCTTCTTCAGCAAACACATGAATATCAAACTGCTCATGTAACCCTTTTTCTATGGCTCGCTCAATAAAATGATGTCCAACCATACCGTTACCAATCACCACCAACTTAGCTTTACCTGCCTTACTCACTATAGTGCTACTCATGTAATTATCCTTAGTCATGGGTTTGTCTAAATAGTGCTTACAGTAATTACATCTTCAATAACTGTGCCAAGCACCGTTATATAGCGCCATATCTTTAAGCGAGAGTCTCATCACTACAGACGAAAAACCTGACGATGACAGTGTATTTCCTAGGCGGCGTGGTATGTGTGAGGATATAAATAGCAACGATAAATAAAAAAGTCTTCTCTCATTAAAAGTGAGGATACAAAAAATGGATGCACCAAAATAGATAAAACCATGCACCAATTTGATTGTATTTATGGCAGTCAGGGTTTTTCATTCATCTCGATAAAATAAGCGTTTCTATATGGCTATTAAATTATGTATAACCTTGTAATAGCTGCTTGGAAGTCACCTATAGCAAAGCATGAACGCTTTTATCAAAGCCGAGGTTTTATCTGTATAACGAAGCTGATAGCGGCAGCTGGCACAGCCATTGCACCCCCTTAAATGCTCTAACTGGTCAGTTCGTTCAACATAACGTGTTCTTACGGCTTTCCATGTTAGCCCTGAATTTTACTATTTAAGGAAACCGCTTATGTCGTCATCGCCATCACCGAGCCCTGCTGCACCAAATAAAAATAAGCTCAATATTCTCTCTTTTACTGGTAAAAACCAGATACTCCATCTTGGATGGATGGCTTTTTTTCTGACCTTTTTTGTATGGTTTA
>DAIPIF010000287.1:0-2381 GCA_036770925.1 Psychrobacter sp. | reverse complement strand
TTTATGATACTTTAATTGTGATTGCACGGCGTCCACCGCGCTATATCAATGCCAGTATGCGTTTTTATCAGGTCAAAGATTTTGATAATCTAGCCGAAGTATTTGCCAGTGTCGGTGCTGACCGCACAACGGATGCGTTTAGCTGTCTGGGTACCACTAAAAAGCAGGCGGGGAGTAACGGCGCGTTTTATAAAGTCGATCATGATTATAATGTTAATTTTGCCACCTTATGCCGAGGCAAAGGTGTGGAGAATTTCTTTTTATTATCCTCAGCCAATGCAGATTTAGCCAGTCGGTTTTTATATAATCGGGTGAAGGCAGAAACGGAGCAATCCATTATGGCGCTAGATTTTGCGCAATTGGTGATTTTTCGTCCCTCATTGTTACTTGGTAAACATAAAGGTCGTCCTTTAGAGAGTATCAGCCAAAAGGCGTTTCAGCTGATTTCGCCCTTTGTCTCTGAGTCGCTGCCGCTACATCCTATCTCTGCTAAGCGGGTGGCCATTGCGATGGCGATGAGTGCGCATCGTATTTATGAGGATAATAAATTTCGCACAAGTAGCCTCGCTAATAACACTGATATTATCGAAAATAAGCAAATGCTTGCGATGACCCGCGTAAAACATTAAGCTAAATAGTGAGCGTTTACAATAAAAACGAGCCCCATTCATAACAAGGAGTGTAACGATGTCTGATGCGCTAACGATGACCCCAGAGAATTTTGTGACTTGTGATTTGCTAGATGCCAATCCTGAATCACAAGTATGCTTGCCTAATATCGAAGGCAAGTCGTTTTATAGTTTTGGCGGTAAAGATAGATTTTGCGGTGAGATTGTCACGGTAAAATGTTTTGAGGATAATAGCCGAGTCAAATCTTTATTGAATAGCGATGGCAGAGATAAAGATGGTGCGGGTAAAGTATTGGTCGTTGATGGCGGCGGCTCTATGCGCTGTGCGTTGCTCGGCGATATGATAGCCCAAGCGGCGATAGATAATGGCTGGGCAGGGGTGGTGGTCTATGGCTGTGTGCGTGATGTCGATGATATGGCGCAGATGGAGATTGGGGTGATGGCACTTGGCTGCATCCCGCGTAAATCCAATCGCCGTGATGAGGGTCAAACAGATATTGAGATTCGCTTTGGTGATTTGACGCTCAGTTCTGGGATGTATATTTATGCCGATAATAATGGCATTATTGCCAGTGCTCAGCCTTTATTGTAGATAAGGCGTTGAATAAATAAGCGGCTGTTATCATACCTCATAGGCTGACTTTTTATCCTAAAAAATCCTAGCATCCGTGCTGGGATTTTTTATGAAAGCTTGATAAGTGCTGAGTGACAAACCGTTACGGCATACCTTTTGGTCAAAGCTGAAAAAATTCGTATAATAGCCGCCTGACTTATAAAAATTGACTTTATTCATTATGCCTATTACTGCTTTAACTGATGCTTTTTCTCCGATTAACGAGCAATTATTTCCTATAAAAAATAACGAGCGCCGCTGGCTGGCTCCTGTCCATGGTGCGGTTAGTAGCTTATGGCTGGCAAGTTTGGTCAGCGCTCCTTTATGGCAGCTTGCCGATCGGCTCAAGGTGGTGGTGACCCGTGACCAAAATCAGCTCAATCAAATAGAGACTGAATTGGCGTTTTGTGGGGTCGATGCTTATGTGTTCCCTGACTGGGAGACGCTGACTTATGATGAGCTGTCGCCGCATCAAGATATCGTCAGCGAGCGTATCAATCTATTGACCGATATGCCAACCTCTGGGGTGCTGCTGATATCAATACAGGCGCTGATGCACCGTGTGGCACCGCCAAGCTGGCTTATCGGTCAGCATTTTGATTTGAGCGTGGGCGATAGGTTCGATATCAATACTCAGCGCGGGCTACTTGCTAAGGCAGGTTATCGGGCGGTTGATAATGTCTTTGAGCCGGGTGAATTTGCGGTACGCGGCAGTATCATCGATATCTTTGCGATGGGGCAGCCCTTTCCATTACGGCTGGATTTATTTGATGATGAGATTGAGAGTATCCGGTTTTTTCATCCGCAAACTCAGCGTACACTGACCAATGATGACCTAAAAGCCATGCTGTCAGGCAATGATAGTAGTATGGGGCAGGAGGCGCTGTCACTGCTGCATAAATTGCCTGATATCTCCAAGCCTATTCAGGAATTCCAGATTTTACCTGCCAAAGAGTTTCCGCTAGATGAAGGGCGTGAGACTTTTCGGATGAACTTTGCTGCAATGTTCCCCAATAGCAGCAGCCGTAAGTTTGAGCTGCATAAAGATGTGATGGCAGGTATTGCCAGTAGTGGGCTTGAGTATTATCAGCCGTTATTTTTTGATTTAGCGACTTGGCAACAAGAAAGCAGCTTGTTTG
>DAIPIF010000286.1:0-2392 GCA_036770925.1 Psychrobacter sp. | reverse complement strand
TATTAATAGTTGTGTCATTAATAGTCGTGTTATTAATCAGCGTATTATCAGCAGCAGCATTATGAGTTTGCGCATAAGCAAAAATAAAGCTGGCAATCACCTGAATGGCAGAGGCAACATTGAGCACGGGATACTCTGGATTGGCATCAATTTGAATATGATAATCGGCGAAAGATAATTCTTCATTGGTTAAACCGCGATCTTCACGCCCAAATAATATAGCGATATTGGGTTTATCTAATTTTTTATCTGGATTAATATTGTTTTGCTTATCAATAAAGCAGAGCATAATCTCTGCCGCTTGGGTCGGGGTCACCACAGGGCGCGGCAAGTGACGACTGCGACTACTGGCGGCAAATACCAGC
The DNA here is from genome assembly GCA_036770925.1 of Psychrobacter sp. Classification (GTDB taxonomy): domain Bacteria; phylum Pseudomonadota; class Gammaproteobacteria; order Pseudomonadales; family Moraxellaceae; genus Psychrobacter. Next base: position 2,027 of record DAIPIF010000286.1, on the reverse strand, counting down.
TGACAATCCGCTATTGCATGCTCTAAAGTGGGCGCGATATGGGCATTTGCCAAGACGCGACTGCCACCTGCCGCATGAGAGACACTACTCTCATCGATGGGCAGTTTTGGATTGACGACGCTCAGCCTTGAGAGCCCCATAGTGTGCATGGCGCGCGCGGCTGAGCCGATATTAGCCGGCAAGGTGGTATTGACCATCACTATTTGCAAGCAGGATAAATAATCGCTGATAGGCGGGGTTGTCACTGGAGTCTCTAGCACTAGGATATTTGTGCTTGCCAAGGTCGTCATTATTGCCCCAAACGCTGATTAATCTCTCGCTCAACCAGTGCTAAGGCGTGGTCAGCTTGTTCAACCAAATCAGCGCATTGGCTAATGATATTTTCACGGCACGCTTCTTGTAGCTGAGCCGCTAGATTCATCAGTTGGGTCGCCCCTAGACTGGCACTAGAGCCTTTGATAGCATGCGCCGCCTCAAAGCCATTGGCATTATCACCCGCCAGTTGTGCTGCAGATAGCAAGGCAATACGCTCCTTACTATCTGCAATATAAGTGGTGATTAAATCATTAAAATCTTCTTCTAGTAAGTCACGCATCTCTTCGAACTGTTCATGATTAATAACGTCATTATTAGAATAGGAGTTATCAAGTTGAGCATCAGTCATAATTAATTATCCAGTAAAATACAGTAATGAGAATATTGTTAATGGGCAGTTCAGGACACGGATAACGAACAGGTTAGCTATAATGAAAGTGCAAGCTATCCTCAGCCACCAGAGTTCTTAGCTGCTGTATATTATCATCATTGGGATAGACGCGCCAATGTTCTGATAGCTCGACATTAGCAATACCATAGTCAGCATAAATACTCAGTCCAAGCGGGGTACAGTTATCATTGATGGCGGCGTCAGTATTGGTGACGGTTGGCTCATCAAAGCTTGCCGCCATTAACGCGTTGCCAGACTCATCATAAGTAATGCGGCTATCATAATAACGATTGGCATCCCCTTCTGGCTCATCCTGCTCATAAAAAGACAGCCGCGGCGGTGGAATGATGCTTGCTTGGGCTGACTTGAGTAACGGCTGCAGCTGTTTTAATAAATGAATATCATTTTCGTTAATTTTGATACTAATCTTTTTGAGCCAGCGCAAACGCGCATCAACCATGGTCATCGCATTATCAAGGCGGGCAAATAGCCGTCCGTCACGCTCACGAATACTGCCTTTAATAATGACCACTTCATCGACTTTAAGCTGCTCTTTTACCCGATTAAAACGCTCGGCATAGCAGCTCACTTCAAGTCTTGAGGTGCCATCATCTAAGGTGATGACATTGCGATTACCAAAGTTTGCTATATCAATGATAAGTCCGGCGAAATAGCAGCTGCCGTTATAGCCCGTATCGGTCAGGGTATTTAGGCGCGTGCCTGCAGTGTAGCGTTTGAGCTCGTCTAAATACTCATTAATCGGATGTCCTGTGAGATACAAGCCTAAGGTGTTTTTTTCTGCTTTGAGACGATGTTTATCGCCCCAAATCAGCTCGGGCGTCATGAGCAGTGGCGGCGCGGTGACCACGCCATCAGCTTCGCCAAATAAGTCCATCATGCCGACTTCTTTATTTTGGCGGTCTTGCTCGGCAGCTTGCACGGCGCTTGGCAATTGGCTCATTAAAGCGCCACGAATCTCGTAAGCTTTATCGTCTGGTAAATCGGGACGTAACGTGGCGGCAAAGTCATCAAAGCAGCCGGCACTGACCAAGGCTTCAAGCGTGCGTTTATTGACCTTTTTGATATCGACACGGCGGCAAAAATCATACAGGTCAGTGAAATGACCGTCACGGCGGCGGGCGCTGACGATAGACTCTACCGCGTTTTCGCCCACGCCTTTAATTGCGCCCAACCCATAAATAATATTGGTCGGAGTGTCGGCGACAAAATGCCACTCGCTACGATTGACGGACGGATTAACCACGGTTAAATTAAAATTCTCACGGCAATCATTGATAAAAAACACCACGTTATCGGTGTT
>DAIPIF010000285.1:0-2414 GCA_036770925.1 Psychrobacter sp. | reverse complement strand
CCCATCTTACACCTCGCTAAAATAAACCGTTTCTAGCGGCTTAAAGTTATTCTTAATTAAAAAGCCATAAATAGGATGACTTTCACGGCTTGACACATACCAGTAATTAACGCCCATTAACTTTAGTCTGCGCTTGATGCCGGTTACAAAGTATTTACTGTTACCGCGATACTCGGGCTTTACCCAGATAACATCGGTTGACGCATCAATAATCGATTGATTGCGTAATGATGGACTGATAAATAACAGCGCTACCGCTTTAATGATTGCACCATCTACCCATACAAAAGGCTTTAACACGCCCATTTCATCAAGCTCAAGATACCGCGCAACTGGAATGTCAACCGTCTGCGGCTCTAAATGCAGCATATCCATCATCATTGCGGTAATTTCGTCTTGATAGTCGGCAAACTTGACTTGCTTTATCATGGCGTTTTATCCGCTTTTTCATTATTTAGTGTCGTTATTGCCCGTGTCAGCTCATTAAGAAATATAAGCCATTCGTTCGTGACCTTGCCATCAGCCGTAACAATCGGTGATTGCGGTATCTGTATCGGTAGCATCAACTGACCTCCAATTCTGCGCCTGTGATAACAAGTGTTGCACTATCGGTCACACGTACTCGATAAGCTCGATTGCGACTAGCACCTAAGCGCGTCCAAAAGGTGCGATACTTATACTGACCACGTTTACCAAGACCGCGCCATCTTGTATCACTCCATGTTGCACCGTCATTATCTGACCATGAAAGCATGACCTGCGGATTGCTGTTTGTGTGGCTTGTGGCTTGCTCCGCTATCAATGTTAAGCGGTTATGCCTAACCATGCCTTGCGAGCGACTGGTGGCGTGTGTGGTGCGCTCTCTTACCTGTGCTAGCGTTTCATCGCCAATCATATCTCTGCTGTTTTTACCAATACCCATCAATAACACTTTGTCTGCATGAGCAAAGACATGCTTGCCTTGCCACATCGCATGATATAGCGCAGGATGTTGATAAAATGCACCATCTTTAAATAGCGCACGTTGATGCCATAAGCCGGTTGTGCCGTCATAAGCCCACGTTTTGCCAGCTTTTGGGAAGTTAATAACGTAGAAGTTATGCCCCTCGTATTGATAGACATAACTGATTGCGTCATCAGTATCATAGGTTAATAGCTCTTTTTCTAACGCATGGGTGCTAATGCGCTGCACTTGATTGCCTTGCGTCATCACTATTTGGCAGTTACCGTTCTCACTGTTTGCCATCCACACAAGGGATTCACCGAACTTGCGAATGGTGTGACGTAGCAAGCAACCTGCATAGATGGTTGTGCCTTGCATCGGTACGAATGGCGCATCGTTATCACCTGTTGCGTACCATATTTCCACTGTCAGCTCGCCGAACACCCAAAGCATTTTTTGATGGACTTTTAACGCCGTGACATTATCGGGGCTTGCCTCTGCTGTGGCATAGCTCAATGGGTCAATGTTTGTTGATAGTGTGTCTGTCCAGTAGATTTGACCAGTACCACGTTTATTAAAGATGAATCGCTGCGCCAACGTGACAACATCGTCAGCCTCAAAAGTTAATTGCGCTCCATACTGCGCCCATTCATTCGTCTGCATGTTAAGCGTGAATACCGCCCCATCGGTGACAAAGCAAGCAAACAGGCTGTTCTCAGCGACAATGACGGGTGCTGTACCATCAAGTGCAGCTAATGGCAGCGCATCAAACTTATCATCTAGTTTGTATAGCGCATTACCATAGACCGCGTAAAGACTGCCATTGGATAACGCTGTGAACGCTCGGCATTTACCTGCGATACCTTTATCAAACAAGGTACTCATAGCTGGGGTTGGTAATAATGCAGCCACGGTTTTTTGACTGTCTTGTGTGACTTCGGGGTACATATTGATACAAGTTTGCAGACCGATAGATTTGTGAGTGTCAGCATAAGCACCGCCCACGATGGGCAAGTTAATCACCGGCATAGACAGCACCTCTCGCAATAGTCAGGTCTGACGTTTTAACAATCATGCGACCATTTGAGTGTTTGACCGAGGCAACTGCGCCCAAGTAAAGACGCGACAAACTAGGTGATGGCTCGATACCGTAATCAGGCGCTAAATCTAAAGCTAAACCCGTCACAATAACGCGCCCTAGCAAGTTAGGCGGCTCAATAGCCAATTCATCATTCATACTTAATGGCAGCCTTAAATCACAAGGTACGCCCATTAACGGCTGCATCTGATATTGTGCAAGTAAATCATTGAGCACCGCTAATGCCGCCACACTATCTTCGGCGCTCACTTCTTCACCTACTGCATAAACGCCTAGTCTTGTCAGTGCTGCGCGTATCACATTAACGATTTTCATAATTTACTCGCTGTCTTTGGCTGCTTTGATTAACGCATCTTTACCATCACGCTTGTT
>DAIPIF010000284.1:0-2417 GCA_036770925.1 Psychrobacter sp. | reverse complement strand
TATCGACCATGATGCCGCGCTCCCACAGCGTACCGCGCAAATATGGGAATTTAAAACGCCCGTGCGCCCAAACACTACCCATAATATTGGTGATTTTACCCGTGACACTACCGTGCTGTTTTAATAACTTATTAAATTGCATCAGCGCCAGTTTATTTTGCGTTTTATCGCCTGAGACGCCGTAGGTGAGCATGACTTTGTCTGAATTAAGCCCGCGCGCTTTTATATAGGTACTAATCGCTAAAAACTGGCTTGGCGTCGTACCTAGATGCAAATGTGCATCAGTCTCGACGGCATTGCTGAGACGCAGCATAGACAGGCGAATACTGCTTTGTACCGCTTGTTTGAGCACCGCTTTGCCTGCTGCCCAATTCGGCAAAAACGCCACTTTAAATAGCTCTTGCTCAGGTTGCGGTTGTACGCGCATCTTGACTTCGGTAAAGATACCTGCGCGGCCCTCAGTACCCATCATCATCTCACGCAAATCAGGCCCTGCTGAGGATGCAGGAATGTCAGCAATCTCTAGCACGCCTTGCGGGGTGACTAAAGTACCGCCAGCAAACATTTGCTCGATGCGCCCATAGCCGAGTGATTGCTGACCACTAGAGCGCGCGGCAATCCAGCCGCCAAGCGTCGATAGCTCCCACGACTGCGGGTAATGACCTAGACGGTAACCGTGCTCGCCCAATTGCGCCTCGACCGCTGGCCCTTGGGTGCCCGCACCAAAAGTAGCAATCTGGCTCTCGGTATCTAAGTCAATCAGTTGATCCATTTTACTCATGGCGACGGTCAAAACAGGCCGCGCGCCTTGTTGCGGATTGATATGTCCGACTACGGAAGTACCACCGCCAAAAGGAATAACAATCAGATCGTGCTCTTGGGCAAGTTTTAATAACTGCTCGACATCATTGGTCGATTTTGGGTGCGCCACACCGTCAGGGAAGACTTCAAAGTCGCCGCTGTGCATCGCGATCCAATCGGGGAAGCTTTGCCCACGGGCGTGTCTGAGTCTGATCTCTTGATCGGTCGAGACTATATTTAGCTTGGTAATAGCTGCTGGCAGGCGCGATTTGGGTACGGTTTTTAGCACTTTTTGTAGACTAACCGAAGGAAGTTTTTTGGTTTTGCCGATATGTGATTTGATCAGCTTTGCGCCGTGCGGAGAGACTTTTTTATTGATATTGACATTGCCCCAGCCATTCCAGCGTGTTTGCTCGATGGGGGTGTTAAGAGAGGTATTGGTTTTTGCAGTTATGTCTAGATTGGCGTTATCGTTGTTGTCGCTATCAGAGATTTGCAGAGTAGAGGAGGGTTTAGCGTGTTTACGGGTAGGGAGTTTGAGTTTGCGCATAGAGACATACCTGTCGATTGTAATCACTGTACTTGTGGTTAGAGTGTAGCGGCTAGTTGGGTTAAATAGCTCAGCATAAATAGCGTTTATTAATAACCATACTAATGTTTTTGAATGATAGCAACAAAAAAACTATTGTTTATAAGTTATAACTAGACATGCCCTTTTTGTGTTTGGATAACCCTTTAAACTTTACCCAAATCTTCTAAATCGACAAATTCCTTCTCTCCATGGATCTTGTACATTCTACGTTGATATCAATCGGCGGTCTGCTTCCGCCCATAAGGTAGGTGGCGTCGCTATCGCTATCATTACGCATCGAATGCGCTGTACCGTACGCTGGAAAACCAACAAAATCGCCAGCACTTAAAGGATAAGTCTTATCGCCATAGCGCAGTGATAGCTCGCCTGATAATAGGTAGATAAACTCATCTGACTCTTCATGATAGTGGTGCTGGGTGGTTTCATCGCCCGGCTCAACGCGTACTAGGTGTAAGCCAAAGGCGTTTATTCCAACAATATCGCTTAGAGATACCGTATGACGAATGGCATTGTCGTTAAACTGATGCACGTGCTTGGTTTCAGGAATCGCGGCGATATCGGATTTAGTTAGGATATAGTCTTTTGGATCGTCGAATTTGGGCTTGGGTAGGCTAGTCATGGTTTATCTCCGTTATTTTTTCAGACTTAAGCTTATATAGTCAATATGAAATAAAATCGATACGTTAATAATACCGTGCTACTGGTACAAATTTTCCTTGCTTGTGGTGCGCTTCGCACTTTTCGATGCTACGCAACTGTTATTCAAAACAAGTATTCCATTAGCACGGTATCGGTTTTAAAGTGAATTAACTATAGTAGCGAATATTTTTTGACTTTATGTAGCGAATTAGGTAGGTACGCTTATGATTTATTTGTAGATGAAACGCTTTTGTTTATTTACCTAATCCACGTTATCTAGTCGCCCATGATTGGCTTAAACTTGTTAAAATAGGCTGATAATTTTACTTGTTGATGGACATCGATTTATGACCACTGCCGCTGCTATCCCTACTATCAAAGAAGA
>DAIPIF010000283.1:0-2432 GCA_036770925.1 Psychrobacter sp. | reverse complement strand
ACTACCGCCGCCAATCCCAAAGATAGACGATGCCATACCAATGCCCGTGCCCGCCCCAAACTGTACGCCAGTCGATGGTAATGGCTTACCCAACTGCTCTTTGTTGGAGAAAAACAGCATCTTTATAGCCACCAATAACGCCCCGATACCGATGATGGCTTGCAATACTTTGCCATCAATCATATCAGCGATACCGGCACCGACCAGACTACCAATGACCAAACCGATAGACATCTTACGCCACACCTCCCAACGGACGCCGCCACGCTTATTGTGGGCGGTCAATGAGCTGATAGAGGTCACAACGATGGTCGCCAGTGAGGTGCCAATCGCCATATGAGTCACCACTTCAGGAGAGAAATCATAAGCGGTGAAAATCCAAACCAACGCGGGCACGATAATCATGCCGCCACCGACACCAAATAAGCCCGCACTGACACCCGCAAACGCCCCTGCAATCACAAACCACACATATAACATCATCGAACTACCTTTTATTATGGCTATTTTTAGTTGATAATAACCCACACATTCGCGTCATCAGTATTCAAAATATAATCATACTATGATGACTGTCACTCCTAACAATCGCCTTAGTATATCAAAGACTATCTAAAAGATTGTATTAACCACATCGACTACTTTATGCCCGCACCTGCCCATCTGTCTGTTTATTTATCAGACCTCAGCCATCGCCATGTCGCCAGTAGTGTCTCTACCAATAGCGAGCTGATAGCTGACGTACAAAATAGCACGCTACATGCGGCACACAAGCATCTGCTAACCGCTGAAGCTCAAAGTGCAGGACGCGGACAGCGCGGACGCTCTTGGCAATCACCGCGCGGCAATGTTTACCTGTCGCTCTATCATCCAGTACATATGCCAATTAGCGGTTTATTATCGTTAATCATCGGCGTTGAGTTGGCAAAAATGCCGGTTATTCAAACATTGAATGAGCAATTACGCGCACAAGGCTTAACACCCATTGGGGTAAAATGGGCCAATGACTTGGGCTTTTATCACGCGCCGCCTAAATCCGATAAGTCTGAACCAGACACGCCCATCATCCAATTTAGCAAACTTGCAGGTATCTTAATTGAGCCGGTAACCCAAGCAGGAAAGCTGGTCGGTGTGGTGATGGGCGTGGGTCTTAATGTACAAGCCACTCCAAAATTAACCGCGCAAACCTGTGAGGGCATGAGCTATCAAGCCGTGAGCTTGCAAGATATTTATGGGATGCTAATGCCTAATAAGCAGCTGGCTTACCTGCCAACGCTACAACTACTGTATCAGCAGATGAGTGAAGCTCTAATGGCTGCCATGAGCCGTTTTGAACACCTGCACATAGAGCAGCCCACTGGGCACACTTATTATCTACAAAGCTTCTTACAGCAGTTTGATGCGATGGACGCGCTAGCAGGTCTGCGACTGCGGGTCAGCCAAGAGTATAGCGAGGATGCCGATATCATCACTGGACACGCCTGCGGCATTAATGAGCAGGGATGTTTGCAATTACGCCAAGATAACGGTAAGCTTTCTACGCTTTTTACTGGTCGAATTGATGTGCTTCATAACGCTTAAACCCTAGACCCAACGGGCACTTTATAAAAGGATTTTTATGCTCTGGTTAGATCTTGGCAACACCCGTCTTAAATACTGGCTCACCGATGATATCGGTCAAATAGTCGCGCACGATGCCAAGCAGCACTTGCAAGCGCCTGCCGAATTACTCATGGGTTTAACCGATCGTTTTGAGCGCTATGCGCCCGACTTTATCGGTATCTCGTCCGTATTGGGTGATGAGCTGAATGTAACCGTGTCAGATACTTTGAGTCGGCTAGACATTCCTTTTGAGTTTGTGCATGTTGATGCGGCGCATGCTTTAATGAAAAGCGCTTATGACGCCAACCAATTAGGCTGCGACCGTTGGTTGCAAATGCTTGGTGCCGTCGATAAACAAAAGCGCCAATGTGTGATTGGCTGTGGTACCGCCGTAACCATTGATTTGATTGATCACGCTGAGCATTTAGGCGGCTATATTTTCCCGAGCATCTATCTACAACGGGAGTCGTTATTTTCAGGTACCAAACAAATCACCATCTCTAATGGTACCTTTGATAATGTCGCTCAAGGCGTCACCACTCAAGAGGCGGTGCATCGCGGGATATTATTATCCATTGTTGGTGCGGTGAATGAAATCAGTAACCGTCATCCAAACTTTGAGCTCATCATGACAGGCGGCGATGCTCATATCATTGCGCAACATGTCAATCGTTCCGTACGTATCCGTGATGACTTATTACTCAATGGGCTATCACGCTATTTTGAGCATAATAAATAGTCCTGATAAATAAACACGGCAATTTTAATCACTTTATAAAATAGAAAATCAAATAAAAATAAAAAAGCAGTACGCTAAACGTACTGCTTTT